>JAJXYI010000203.1 GCA_021780625.1 bacterium
CGGCTTGGAACTCGAACTTTTGCGGAGTCTGCGTGGACATAAGTCAGGGTGTGTTGGATGTGAACGAAGGTTGGAACCTGTCATGATACTCCTCCCCGGAAAAAATCAAGATGCGTGTCGTCACACACCCCGACGCGCAGGAAGAAAGTAGCGGCGCTCAACCGTCCCGGGCCGGAGGATCCGGCGCAAGGGCCGGGTCAGCGGTTGAGGGTCGCCATCATCGATTCCGGATAACGGGAGCCAGAGGCAAGGCCGGCAGGGAAGATCGCGTCGATTTCCGCGACTTCCGTGGGGCTCAGGATCAGGGCGACGGCGTTGATATTCTCGTCGAGATAACGACGTCGCTTGGTCCCCGGAATGGGCACGACGTCCCGGCCCTGAGCGAGCACCCAGGCGAGCGCGAGTTGCGACGGTGTGCAGCCCTTCGCCGTCGCGAGAGCCTCGAGTTTGGCGACAATCTCCAGGTTCTTCGCAAAATTGTCTCCCTGGAATCGCGGCGAATGGCGTCGGTAATCGTCGGCGGCGAAATCCTCGAAATGTTTGATTTGTCCGGTCAGGAATCCGCGTCCGAGCGGGCTGTAGGCGACGAAGCCCGTCCCAACCTCGCGGCAGGCCGTGAGCACGCTCTCCTCCGGGTCTCTGGTCCATAGGGAAAACTCCGTCTGCAGGGCCGTGATGCGATGCACCTTCGCCGCCCGGCGAAGCGTGTCGGCCGAAGCCTCGGACAACCCGAGGTGGCGTACCTTGCCGGCGCGCACGAGTTCCGCCATCGCTCCGACGGTCTCTTCGATCGGCACCGTCGGGTCGACCCGGTGCTGGTAGTACAGGTCGATGTAGTCGGTGCCCAACCGGCGCAAACTCGCCTCGCAGGCGGAACGCACGTAGTCCGGGCGGCCGCAGATTCCCCGCACGCCGGGATTCGAGGGATCGCGCACGATTCCGAACTTGGTCGCCACGATGACCGAGGCGCGGCGCCCGGCGAAGGCCCTGCCGAGCAGTTCCTCGTTGTGATGCGGGCCGTACATGTCGGCCGTATCGAAGAACGTGATGCCCTGGTCCAGGGCGCGGTGCAGGGTCGCAAGCGACTCCGTGTCGTCGCGTATTCCGTAGAAGTCGCTCATTCCCATGCAGCCGAGGCCGATGGCGGACACGACAAGACCGTCTTTCCCGAGCATTCGCTTTACCATGCTCACATACAATCCAAGGCCCGGCGAATTTCAACGCTCCGCGGAGCAAGACCGCGGCCATGGATCCGCCCGCGGCCCGGAGCGGGCGCGCGGACGAAAGCGTGGAGGGGGTCAGGATTTGAACGTATGCATCGCCACCAGCGCCGCACCGATCGACTGCGAGAGTTCGCCGAGCGTGGCAGCCACGATCTTCTGGCATTTGCGCTGCGTGGGCCAGAGGTAGGGCGAGGCGGCCTTTTTGACGTTGTCGAGGTAGCGCGTGCGAAACTCTGGCGTCGTCGACTCGGGATCCATGAGCCCGCCGCCGACCACGACATATTCGGTGTCCAGAGCCAGCGTCAGCACGGCGATTTGCAGGCCCATCGCCTTGGCCTGAAAGTCGAAAATCTCCAGCGCCAGCGGATCCCCGTTTTGCGCGCGGGTTCGCAGGGAGAGCACCTTCTCCTTGGTCGAAGCCGTGGACGTCGCCAGTTCGTGGTTCGGGTATTTCTTGAGCATGTCCTCGAGGATGTGAGGAAGGCCGGAAATGGTGGTGTAGGCCTCGATGCAGCCCCAGGTGCGACCGCAGCCGCACGGATACGGACGGACGCCGAGCAGGTGCAGGGGCGCCGGCATGTGCGCGCCCTCCATGCCGGACAGGGTGTCGCCATCGAGAGGGAGGCCGTCCTGGCTGACATAGGCGCAACCCAGGCCGGAGCCCGGGGCGACCATCAGCACCGAGGCCCGCTTTCCCGCCGTCACACGAGCCGCTTCGGCGACGCCGCCGAACCGGCCGTCGTTGCCGACGACCAGCTGAATAGGACGCCCGGCCGCGTCGGAGAGCGCCTTGGCGTAGTCGGCATGAAAATTCCATCCCTCGAAGACCGCCGGAAGATTCGCAGCGCGGCCCAGGACGCCGTAACTCAGGTAGGGCCCGGGGATCGCGAGGCCCACGCCCCTCACTTGATCCCAGCCGATCGAGTGCGCGGCCATGAACGCGGTCACGCCCTCGAGCCAACCCTTGATGACGGCAGCCGTGCCGAGTTGCGAGTTCGTCGAACTCTGCTGGAGCTTCTGGGAAATCGTGGTGCCGTCTTCCCAGACGCCGCCGGTTTTCGAGGTGGTGGCACCGCTATCCGTGCCGAGGTAAACGCCTTTCTTGATCATGGTAAGAGCGCTGATGCTTGTGTTTTAGGGGGGACCACCGGCCTGCCTCGCATCCTGCCGCTCGACGGCGGGCGCGCGTATCGCCGGGATTGCAGGAATGCGTTTAGAGTCTCTCCGGAAATTGGAAAGGCCATTTTCCATCCTCCCCGTTCCCGGAGAGAAGACCTGGGAAGGGCCGTTCGGTCGCACCGATCGGTCACATCAAGCGCCGCAAAAAGTGATGTTAGCGCCTCGCGGCGCTCCGCCGAGGGCGCCATGCGCGAAGGCGCATCCACGCAGCACCGACCAAAGTCACCTGCCACCGACGCAGGCGCCACTTGTCCCTGCGCGTGACCCCACCCGGCCGGTTGCGCAGCAGCACGCGCAGCTCCCTGCGATTGTCCATCAGGTACCGCGCCCTCAGCCGGCGAATCGCCCGGCTCCAGTCGTGACCCGAAGCCGACCGCGGCCCCGTCGAATGCTGCCAGCGACGGTTGATGAACAGCGGCGCCCCGATCTTCAGGCACCGATATCTGGTCCATATTCGAAGATAGTAATCGAAATCCTCCCCCGCGTTCATCTGGGGATTGAACGGATTGTCCCTCGCCACCGAGGTGCGGACAAAATGCCCCATCTGAAGGGCGTAAAACGGATCGAACTCGAGAAATTCGAGCAGGTTCGTGATCGGCAGATCCTGTCTCTCCCGCAGGCGCCAGTCGTCGCTTTCCACGCGCTGCTCGCAGATCGCACCCCAGATCGCGTCGTATCCGGAAATCCATGGCGACACCCGCTCGAAGGCGTCGACGCAGATCAGGTCGTCGGCATCGAGGAAAAACACCCAGTCCGATCCCGCCTCGGCCGCCCTCCAGACTGCGCCGTTCCTCGCGGCGCTGCGCCCGAGTTTTGCAGACGTGTCGTCCACCACGCAGTGCTCGATCTCGTCAAAGAGGCCCCGGTGGTTGCGAATCGCCGCGATCACCGAGTCCCTGCAGGCTTCGGCGACCTGTTCGTGTCCGGGGCCGACCGGAGTGATGACCGTGCATTTCATGTCCCCAGACTGACGCACCGGCTGCGCGCAGGTGTCAGCTGATTTCACTGACACGCGAGGACGACCCGATTCCGACGCGCCAGGCACCGAAGCGGGCGCGCCTCTAGACCGGCGGGTCATCCGCGGTCCTTACAAGCCTCTTCAGGTGGAGCAGTTCCCTGAGCCCAAAGAAGATGCTGAACAGCACAAAGACGTGAAACAGCGCCGGCAGCCAGGTGTTGAAGGCGATGAAGACCGCACCGTCGAGCAGGTACGCCACTCCACCCACGATAAATGCCCACACCTGCCCTTGCGTTGCGAAATATCCGATCAGCACGAAGAATCCGAGCGGCACGATATCCAGCGCATAGGACGCTGCGGGGACGCCGTGGAAAAATCCGTCGGGAATCTGGGTCACAGCCAGACCGAACAGAAAAGTGACGCCTCCGCTGAAATGATGGATGAGGGTGTTGACGAGGGACAATCCGGCGATCCACCCGAACCATCTTGCGGAATTTTGGACCCGGCAGTTGTGCGAGACCATGGAGGCAGTCGATGACTCCGGAGTGGGTGCCGTCGACGAGGAGGAGTCGGAATTTGGTTTGGGATGACTGGGGCTGATGTTATCCGGTCTGCGGTCGGAATCGCGAAAGGCCGCGTGGGGTGACCGAAGGCCGCGCCGCGTGGCGCGGCAGCCCTGCGGCTCAATCGAAACCCTCGTCGGGTTCAAGCCGTTAGGCGGACCCATCCCTCCATTCAGTCATTCCTAATCGCGACGTCCCCCCCCGAGGCCCAGTCATTGTGTCCGCCCGGAATCAGGGTGAACCGAGCCAAGGGCAAGCTGGCGGCGAGCCGCTCGGCATGGACGACGGGAATGACCTGATCGTCGCGCGCGCCAAAGATCTGAACCTTTCCGCGATAGCCTTGCAGCGCGCGGACATTGTCCCAGCGATCGCTCAGCAACAGGCGCACGAGCAACCCGGGCACGTGTTCGGCGGCGACCCTCGCCAGGGTGTCGAACGGCACGACGAGCACGATCTTGTCGGGTGGCCCCGCATCCGAGGCGAGCGCGCAGGCGGGGCCGCTCCCGATGGATTCGCCGACGACGCAGACGGGCACGCCTGGGTGCTCGGCGCGAAGGCTGCGGTAGGCGCCGATCGCCGCGGCGTCGAAGGTCTCGCGAGAGGGTTTTCCCGGGCGCGCACCGTATCCGGGATACTCCAGCACGTAGAGTGAATCGGCCGGCGACAAGCACGGGAGGACATAGTCGCGGTTCGCCGCCTGGCCCGCGTTGCCGTGGGTCATCAGCCATACCGTCTTCGGTCGCGGCACCACCCGGGCGTAGCCGATCACGACGCCATTCTCCGTCCAGGGCTGAAGGAGCGTGCGCGGGGTGTTGTGAGTCGGATGATACAGAAGCCGCCTCTGTGCGCCGGCGAACAGGCCGGCGATCGCGAGCGTGGCGAGTCCGAGGCCGAGGCCGGCGCTGATGGTCATTTCCCGAAGGTTTGGCGCGCGCATGAAGATTTGCAGGGGGGTCTTGGCGGGGATACGGCCGGAGGCGACGTTCAGGGCGAGACGATCCCGGCGAGGTCGTCGTTGAAATCGGGGAGCCCTAGAACCAGGTTCCCGCCACGCGTCTCGGCGGTGGTCTCCGCCTTTTCGGCCCCCGTCGTCGGATCGTACCAGCGCACATGATACGCGCCCTCGCCCCAGCCCCTGAGGGTCACCGACGCTCCGCGCACGGTCGGGGGGCAATAGCGGAGTGCGTCGGCCGGATAGACGGTGTGCTGGGACACCACGTACACGAGCCCGCGGTTTCCATTCCGGAGGGCCACCGCCTCGGGCTCGTAGGTCCACCCTCCCGCAAAGTCGCAGGGGCGCACGCGGTCCAGGCGCACTGCCTCGAGCGCGAGCCAGTCGGCGCCCGCGTTGTCGAACTCGATCGTGTGCTCACCGGCAGGAAGCGCCACCGTGTAGGCCTTGTCGATACGGACGGGGCGGACCGCCTTGTCTTCGCCCAAGGCCTCGTGGAGGACATCCCTGCCGTCGATCCGGACCACAACGACCGCCGAGCTGCCAACGTCCTTCACCCTGAACGCCAGTGTCGCGCCATTTGCGAAAACAGCCGTGATTGTCTGGGCCACCGGCCGGATGCCTGATTTGGTGCCGGGCAGATAGTCCTGAAGAAATTCCGACGCGCGTTTTGCGGAAAGCGGGTTCGCGATCACCGCGCTGCCGACGAGGCGGTAGCGGCGAAAATCATTGAGGACGAGAGTCGCCGAGAAAGGCACTCCGTCGGGGATGACGCCGCCGAGCGCCGACGGCTGGGGCCCCTGGGACACCACATCGGCGGGAACCCAGGTGCCGTCATTCCATCCGCCCTTGCCCAGCACGGTGGAGAGCGCGGTGTAGAGTCCGTAGACACGGTCGGCATGGACGTCCTGCCACCACCAGGTCATCGAGGTCCCCACCGAACCGCCGAGTGCGCCCTCCCAAAGGAGCTGGCGGAAGCCACGCAGGTAGGGATCGGCCGCGATTCCCCACTCGTGGGCATCGGTGCCGCTTTCGCCGATCATCATGGGCTTGTCGAAACGACGGGTGAAATCCGCGGCAATTTCCGCGACCTTCCGGCCCGGATCCGGATCCATGTACGAATGATACTGGGTGAAATCCATTTCGGGCAGGGCCCAGATGTCGTGGCGCACGCTGCCGCCGGTGAGGCTCGTCGTCACGAGGTGGTGGAAGGGATCGTGCTGTTTGAGCCAATCGCCCATCTCGCGATGCCAGGCGAGGACGTCGGAGGGCCGGAGCGGGCCGTAGACGTTGTCGATCTCGTTGAAAAATTCCCATCCGAGGAGGTGTGTGCTGTAGCCGTAGCGTGCGACGAGGTAACGGAGCCGCTTCTGATAAATCTTCCGCGCAGCCGGATCGGTGAAGAAGTCGTTGGGCGTGGCGCAGGGGCCGCCGTTGATCGCGCTGTACGGGTTCACCTTCCAGAAGTTGTTGGAGCCTCCCCACACCTTGTTGTCGACCTGGTACATGCCATGGTGGTCGAGGCAAAGGAGCAGGTAGAGTCCGTCGCGCTTCGCGCGGTTGAAGATGTGGTCGAGACGCCACGCCTGATCGAGGCGGTAGTGATTGAGCGTGCCGGGACCGTGCTCGAGGCCGAGCGCCCAGGGAGCCATCCACAGACGCGCAAAATTCTGGCCCGAGTCCTTCATGTCCGCGAACCAGGTGTCGAAATCATAGGTGCCCCCCGACTCCGGCCAGCAGACGTTTTCACCGATCAGACGCAGGGGGTGTCCGTCGCTGGTGTCGAAATAGCGTTTGTCCGGAGCCACGCGCACCCACCCGTGCCGGGGCGCCGAAGACGATGCCGACACTTCGAACCTTGTCTTGCCGACGACGGCGGCGGGGCGGTCGTCGAGCGAGAGGGCGAGGCTGAGATGATAAATCCCGGTTTCGGCGGGCGTGAATCGGATCCGCCACTCGGGCGCGCCCGCGGGCTCCAGCGATTCCGCGCCCTCGACGAGATGGCGCGTGTAATTTTGGTACCAGAAGGCCGGCACCCGATAGGTCCTGCCGGAGGGCGCCGTGAAGGTGGCGTCCAGACGAATCTGGTCCGGATCAAACGGATTCGGCGCGGCCGGCACATTCTCGAGGCGAAACTCCGCAAGCTGCCATGCCTGCGCCGGGGCGATGGATGAGATGACGATGGAGGCGGCACGGCTGCTGATGGCCGACGCCATGCCGGCAGCAGCCAGGAATCCGAACAGACGGGTGAGATCGATCATGGGGAAAAGGGGTTGCTCAACGGGACAGGCCACTCTGAGAGTCCCCTTCGGACCATCCTGACTCAAGTCAGATTCAGCCCGGCTGCGGGCCCTCGCCGCGGGTTGAAACCGACCGGTTCGCTCTTGGCATCGGGACGACGACACGCAGCCTCTCAGCGAGCCGGGCAGACCGGTCCCCCCTTTCTCATGACTCTCGTCCTCGATCTCAGCCAGCAAGAGTGGCGCTTTCGCCAAGCCTCAACCCGGTCGCCGTGGCGCAAGGCCACCGTCCCAGGATGCGTCCACACGGACCTCCTTCGCCACAAGCTGATTCCCGATCCGTTTTTCGGTACCAACGAACTTCAACTCCAGTGGATCGAGGAGGCGGATTGGGAATACCGCACGCTGTTCACGGTGCCCAAAACGCTCCGTGGCGAGAGTCACCTCGAGCTGGTTGCCGATGGGCTCGACACGGTGGCGACCGTGACCCTCAACGGGAGCGAGATCGCGCGCTCCGAGAACATGTTCGTGGGACACCGCTGGGAAATCGGAGCCCTGCTTCGCCCCGGGCGCAACGAACTCACCTTCCATTTTGGCAGCGCGCGCCGGTATGTGCAGACCCATCGCCTGGACCATCGGCCGCCCGTCGAGTTCAACGATCCCGTCGGCGGATCCACCCGGCTGCGCAAACAGGCCTGTCAATTCGGCTGGGACTGGGCCCCGCGGCTCGTCACCGCCGGAATCTGGCGCGGCATCCGTCTGGAAGCCTGGTCCGGAGCCCGCCTGTCCAATGCGCGCGTCCGCCAGGACCACGGCACTTCCGGCCGTGTCCAGGTGTTCGTGGATCCGGAAATCCAGGGTTCCGGCACCGGACTGGAATGCAGGGCGGCGCTCCACCTGGAAGGCAAGCTCGTCGCGGAAGCCAGTGGCCCCGTCGGCACCCTCGCGCTCGAGGTCGCCGATCCACTCCTCTGGTGGCCTGCCGGCCAGGGCGCACAGCCGCTCTACGATCTCTCCGTCGAACTCCACGAGTCCTCCACCGACCACGCCGTCGACCGCTGGCATCGTCGTATCGGCCTGCGTTCCATCATCCTGGACCGGCACCCCGACCAGTGGGGCGAGAGCTTCCAGTTCGTCGTCAATGGTCGCGCCGTCTTCGTCAAGGGAGCCAATTGGATTCCCGTCCACAGTTTTGTCGCCGCGCTCACGCGCAGGGACTACGAGCGCGACCTGCGCGCCGCGGTCGCAGCCAACATGAACTGCGTCCGCCTCTGGGGCGGCGGCATCTACGAGAGCGAGGATTTTTACGATCTGTGCGACGAACTCGGCCTGTTGCTCTGGCACGACTTCATGTTCGCCTGCACCCTTTACCCCCACGACGACGCGTTTGCTGAGTCGGTCGCCGTCGAGGTCGAGCAGCAGGTCGCGCGCATCCGGCACCACGCCTGCCTCATGCTGTGGTGTGGAAACAACGAGGTTCATTCCTGCAATTCCGCCGCCCTCAACGATCCCGCCGCGAGGGAAGGTTACGAGAAGATCTTCCACACGCTCATCCCCGACGTGCTCGCGCGGGTCGACGACCGCACGCCCTACTGGCCGTCGTCGGAGTGGCACGGTGATTTCAACGGCGGATTGTCCGAAGGCGAGAAGCGCGGCGACACCCATTACTGGGATGTCTGGCACGCCCGCAAACCCGTATCCGATTACGAGCGCTGGCATCTCCGCTTCTGTTCCGAGTTTGGAATGCAGAGTTACGCCTCCGCCGAAACCATGGAGTCCTTCTCACCCGACTCCGACCGCAACCTTTTCGGCGCCTCCTCCGAAAACCACCAGAAGAACCCCTTCGGCAACCAGATCATCCTCGACTACGTGACGCGCCGCTACGGGTATCCGCGGGACCAGGACGCGCTGATCTATCTCTCGCAGCTGAACCAGGCGTACTGCATGGAGGTCGCCGTCGAGCACTACCGCCGCAACCGTCCGCGCTGCATGGGCGCCATCTACTGGCAGCTCAACGACTGTTGGCCCGCCGCCTCCTGGAGCTCGATCGAACACAACGGACGCTGGAAGGCGCTGCACTATGCCGCCCGGCGCTTCTTCGCCCCGCTGATCGTGTCCGCGCGGGTGATCGGCGACGAACGCCAGGGCAAGGGCAATTACCGGGATTCCACGTACACCGGCGCCGTCGAGCTCCACACGGTCAACGACACTCCCGCCCTCGTGAAGGCCAGGCTGCACTGGGAACTGCTCCGACTCGACGGACGCAAGGTCGTCTCGGGATCGAAGTCCGTCGTCATGGAGGCGGGCTCCGCCAGCCTTCAGACCGCCCTCGACTTCTCGCGGGAACTGCTCCGCCACGGGCGCGAACGACTCATGCTCCGCCACGCCCTGCGCGTGGACGGCAGGCTCGTGAGCGAGGACACGGCGTTTTTCGCACAGCCCCGCTTCGTCGAGCTGCCCCAGGCGCCCGTCTCCGTCGATATCCAAAAACTGGATGCCCTGCATGCGAAGCTCGTCGTGACCAGCGCGGCCTACCAGCACCGCCTATTCATCGATTTCCGGGGCATCGGCCACCACGCCGACGACAATTTCATCGACGTGCATGCAAAGGAGAAGGTCGAGATCCTGGTGACGCTCGACCGCCCGGCCACGGCCGGCACGCTGCACCGCGCCCTGCGCCTGCAGTCCCTCGCGACCGCACAGTAGTCCGGTCCCCCGCCCCAAACGCCGGGACCCACGCGATCCCGGCGGCCTCCTCCTCCTCCGCCGTTTGCGTCCGTCAACGACGTGAACGACCCTTCCTTTGCATTCCCGCGGTCCGCGACAAGACTTCCGCGCCGGTTTCACCCCAGATTCCACGCCCTTCCCCATGCCTCACCCACGCTCCGTCGTCTCATTTCTCGCGATCGCATTGGTCGCCCCGCTGCTGCACGCCGCCCTTGCGGTCGCCCCCACCTCCCTCTTCCCCGCTCCGGGCGCCGCCCAGGCCTGCGTCGACACGCCTCTCCGACTCTCGTTCGCGGAGCCCGTCGCGCGGGGCAAGGCGGGCCTCATCCGCATCGTCGACGCGTCCGACGGGCAGGTGGTCGACACCATCGACGTCGCGAAGGCGACCGACACGCGGACGATCGGCGGGGCCGGCGGCTTTCAGGTGTATCCGGTCATCGTCGACGGCGATGAGGCCGAGGTCGCGCCACATTCCGGGCGCCTGCAGTATGGGAAGAGCTACTACGTGACCGCGGACGCCGGCGCCTTTGTCTGCGGCGGCCGGCCCTCGGAGGCCATCCGGGGACCCGCAGCCTGGCGTTTCTCGACCAAGGCCGCGGGGCCGAAGCCAGGATCCGCACGCCTCGTGGTCGCCGCCGACGGAAGCGGCGACTTCTGCACCGTCCAGGCCGCGCTCGACTTCGTGCCGGCGGGCAACGACCGCCCCGTGACGATCTTCATCCGCAAAGGTCTGTACCGTGAGATCGTGTTCTTCGCGCAGAAGAACGACATCACCCTCCAGGGCGAGAGCCGTACCGGCACCATCATCGCCTATGCGAACAACGCCCGTTTCAACCCGTCGGGCGGCAATCCCTTCGAGGGCGAATCACCCAATCCCGCCGCCGCCCATGTCACCGGCGGACACATCTACCGTCGCGGCGTCCTGCTCGCCCATCGGGTGCAGAACCTCTCGATCGTCAATCTCACCATCCACAACCTCACGCCCTACGGCGGCTCGCAGGCGGAGGCGATCATTCTCAACGGCACGACCTCGGCCCATGCGATCCTCAAGGGCCTGGATCTGTACAGCTACCAGGATACCCTTCAGATCAACGGCCAGGCCTACGTGACGAACTGTCATTTCGACGGCGACGTCGATTTTCTTTGGGGCACCGGTCCCTGCTATTTCGAGGGCTGCACTTTCCGTTCCCTGCATTCGGGACGGTATTTCACGCAGATTCGCAATCCCGCCTCGAACCACGGCTACGTTTTTCACCGCTGCGTCTTCGAGGGCGCGCCTGGCGTGAAGGGCAATTACCTCTCCCGCATCGCCCCCAACCGCTTTCCCCACAGCGAGGTCGTGCTGATCGATTGCAGGCTGAGCTCGGCCGTGGGTCCGACGGCCTGGCAGTTGAAAAATGACAACAGGGCGCCGGTCGGCGATTGTCCCAACATCCATTTTTGGGAGTACGACAGCCGCACGCCCGACGGAGCAGCCGTCGACATGTCGGGGCGCAATCCGCATTCGCGTCGCCTGGAAATGCCCGCCGACGAAGCCCTGATCCGCGACTACAGCAATCCGGTGTTCGTGTTGGGCGGATGGAATCCCCTCAGCTCGCCGACCTTCGGCGCCTCGGCGGACACCCGGGCCGGGTAAGGGGGGACGGACCTGCCCTCAGCCCCTGCCGAGCGCGAGGATCCGGTCGAACTCCGCCTTCGCGAGGGGCATAACCGACAGTCGGCTCTGGCGCAGAAGGGCGATGCCTTTCAGTGCGGGCTCGGCCTTGATCTGCTCGAGGGTGACCGGACGAGTCAGGCTTCGCACGACCTTCAGCTCCACGGCGCTCCAATCGCCCTCCTCGGCAGTCAGGTCGGGAAAGGCTTCGCGGACGACCTCCGCCACTCCGAGCACCGCCTTGGTGGTGACGCTCGCGTAAAACAGCACCGTGTCGCCCCGGCGCATCGCACGGAGGTGGTTGCGCGCCTGAAAATTCCGAACCCCCTCCCAGACGGTGCGCCCGTCGCGGAGAAACTGTTCCCACGAGTAGGCTTCCGGTTCCTGTTTCACCAACCACGTTTGTTTCGGCATAGGAAGGGTTCGTTTTCGGTTCCCGTACGGAGCGCAATCCCCGCCGAAACGCAACCCGCCGGCAAAGGCGGCGCGCCACCTAGTCCCGGCGCCCTGAAAAAACAACGATGCGCGCATCGCCGGGCTTACTGGCAATCCGCCCTGCGGCAAGGCTTCGTCCCGAGCGGGGATCGTTCCGCTCACCCCAACCCCGTCCCCCCAATGAAACTTCCCCTGGCTGTCTTATCGACTCTGCTTGCCTTAGCGCCCACCACCGTGACGGCGGCGAGCGCCGAACACTATCTCAAGTCGGCACCGTTCCCGATGCCCGAGATCGTCGCTCCGACGTTTCCTGAACGCACGTTTCGCATCACCGATTTCGGCGCGGTCTCCGACGGCCACACGCTCGCAACCCAGGCCTTCGCCAACGCCATCGCCGCGTGCGTGAAAGCCGGCGGCGGACACGTCGTCGTCCCCCCCGGCCTCTGGATCACCGGACCGATCGTGCTCGCGAGCAACGTCGACCTGCACGCCGAGCGCGGCGCGCTCATCCAATTCACACCCGATCACAGCCAGTACCCGCTCGTGGGCGCAGGCGGAAAGGCGGGCTTCGTGACCCAGTCTCCAATCTCCGGAGACAACCTCAGCAACGTGGCCATCACCGGCCAGGGCATCTTTGACGGTGCGGGCGAGACCTGGCGGCCCGTAAAACGCGTCAAGGTGACCGCTGCGCAGTGGAAATCCCTGCTCGCCAGCGGAGGCCCCACCAACAGCGACGATACGGTCTGGTGGCCCACCCGGGCCGCGGCCCAGGGCGAAGCCGCGCTCAAACTCCTGCGGAGCACCAACCGCAATCCGACGGTCGCAGACTACCTGGCGGTTCGCGACTTCCTCCGGCCAAAGCTGCTCGTGCTCTCCAACTGCCGAAACGTGCTGATCGAGGATGTCACCCTCCGCAATTCGCCCGCCTTCGTCTGCTATCCGGTCCGCTGCACCAATCTGATCATCCGCGGCGTGAACATCTTCAACGAATTCTGGGCCCAGAACGGCGACGGCATCGACCTGAGCGCCTGCACGAATGCCCTGCTCTACCGCTGCAACGTCAGCGCCGGCGACGACGGCATCTGCATGAAATCGAGCGGCAAGTCGAAGAGCCCCGACGGCGCGCTCAACCACGTCGTGATCGCCGAATGCACCGTCTACCACGCTCACGGCGGCTTCGTGATCGGCAGCAACACCGACGGCGGCATGCGCTACATCTGGGCCACCCACTGCACTTTCATCGGCACCGACATGGGCATCCGCGTGAAAAGCGCCCCGGGACGCGGCGGGCTCGTCCGCGATATCTTCGCGACGGACATCGTCATGAAGGACATCGTCGGCGCGGCCATCGGATTCCAAACGACCTACGAGGACATCAAGGCAGGCGCGGCCGCCAAGGGCGCACCCGGCGCCGCCGCGGGCAGGATTCCTGACTTCGGCCATTTCACCATCCGAAACATCCTCTGCGACGGCGCCCGCACCGCGATCGACATCGCCGGGCTGGCCCAGCAACCGGTGCACGACATCCTGATCGAAAACGCACGCATCGTCGCCCGCCGCGGCATGCACGCGGTGAACGCCGCCAACCTCACGCTGCGCAAGGTCGAGCTGGTGACACCCGAATCACCGGCGATCACGACCGACTCCTGCACGGGTATCGTCGTCGAGAACTGACCACGTTCCCCCGGGCCGCTCCCGACGTAGCGGGCTTGTCTCATTCCGGACTCACCCAAAGCCGCAGAGGGAATCGCCACGAAGAACACGAAGTTTCTGGGGCTGCGGCTTTGCGTTGCGTGCGCTTATCAGCGCTCCCTGCCTGAGCCGGCGCCCCCGGCGCCTTTTGGTGTCTCGGCTTCTGGGTTCAATCGAGCGGGCGGAGCCTCACCTGGGTCGCGGTGAATGTGCGGCCCAGCATGCGTTCGCCACGCGCGGCAAACCACGAGGGATCGTCGGTCGTCACAATCTCCCGGCGCCCTCCCCGGCCAAGGCGGGCTTCCTGCTCGGGGTGACGCTCCAGCCAGTTGCCGAGGCGTTCGGCGACGATGCCGCCCTGCGTGAGGATCGCGACCTCCGGCGGCACCAGACGCCGGAGCGCAGGCAGGAGCAGCGGATAATGGGTGCAGCCGAGCAGGATCCGCGAAGGCATGCGTCCGGACCTCAGCACGGGGTCGAGCGATTTGCGGAGAAACCATTCCGCGCCAGGCCCGTCCAGCTCCCCTGCCTCCACGAGCGGAACCCACATCGGACAGGCCTGCTGCACCAGCTCGATGCCCGGGGCGAGCTTGTGCAGCTCGATGCCGTAGGAATCCGATCCGATCGTGCCATCCGTGCCCAGAACCGCCACGCGGCCCGTGACCGACGACGGCAACGTTTTGCCGGGAATCGCACCCGGAGGAAGGCCGGCGAGGGCCTCGACTGAGGGACGAACCACACCCAGCACGCGGCGGTCGGGACGTTTCGCCGGGAGGTGAAGTTGCTGGATGTTGCGCAGCGCGCGCGCCGAAGCCGTGTTGCACGCCAGCACCACAAGGGTGCAGCCCTGGTCGAACAGCCACTCGACCGACTCGAGCGTGTAGCGGTGGATGACCTCCGCACTGCGCGCACCGTAGGGCGCACGGGCGCTGTCCGCCAGAAACAGATAGTCGTACCGCGGCAGCGCCTCGATCAGGGAGGCAAGCACGGTCAATCCGCCAAAGCCGGAGTCAAATACGCCGATCATGCCGTCAACGCACCGCAGCGCGGGCCCCATGGCAAGCCGCCAAAGTCGAGCCAGGCGTTATGAAATGTGACTATGAGGGCCAAGAGTCTGCTGAGGTACTTCCTTGGGGGCGGCGAACGCGATTTCAATTCGTCACTGGAGCACCGAGACTTCAGCCTACTAGCAAAACCTCGGGGCGTTTTGCAGCAATCGAGAGGAGTTTCAAGGCTGGCCCAGAGGGAACACGGCGATTTTTTTCCCAGCTTCTAACTGTGTCCGACGTGACGTTCAGGTATGCTGCAAAAACCGGAGTGCTAACCTTCAATGAGCGCCGGATCTTGGCAATTTGGACTGCAGAGATGGGTTTTGTCGGCTTGGGAACCACGGCTGTCTTGAGCGTGAGCTTGCCCTTCGCGTGAGCCAAGGCCTCCCGCATGCTGCCGATCAATTCCGCTTCGTCGAAAGTGTGTTCTTTTTTCATGGATATTGGTCTTTGATTTGTTGAGCGAGGATGCGCATCGCCTTCTTCCCTGCGGCTGAGAGGTTGTCAGCATCGCCTTTTGTAAACACGTAGAGAAGATAGATCACATTGTTCCGTCGGAGGTAGAGGTAACAGATTCTGGCGCCACCGCTTTTGCCTTTGCCCGAGAGCGCGAGACGTGCCTTTCGCACGCCGCCACAGCCAGACATCGGCCCCCCCTTCGCGGGATTCTTCGCAATCTGTTGTTGAATTTCCGCATAGTCTTCATCGTCCACCAGCTCCGTGATACGTCGCGTGAAGCTGGTGGTTTCGATGAAAGTAAGCACAGGACAAAGGTGTTACTCTGTCACACTCTGTCAATTTCAATCGGGCGACACTTCATCGCGCGTTTTACGATGTACTTCGCGTCAAATGCTCACCCCGCAACCATCTATTCGCGAGTCGTCTCGCTGCGCCTGCGTCGAAATGCCAAGACCGGACGCCCAGCGACGTCCGGTCTCCCTGAAAACGATCCGATCCGGTGCCCGATCTACTTGCGGATAAACGTCGTCAGGCTGCGCGCCGCCAGCGGAACAGGCGCGGCCACGTCGATGCCCGTCTTCACCTCGCCGCCCCGCAACTCCGTCGTCGTCTCCGTCGTCCACGCCCCTGCCGGCAGCCCGGTCAGATCAAGGTCGCGCGCGGGGCCCAGGTTCAACACGTGCACGACGAGGCGGCCTCCCCCCGAGAACGCGCTCACGTAAACGTCCTTCCTGTCGCTCGAACTCGCCAGCACCCGCGCATCGGGAGGAGTGCGGTTCGCAAACTGACGCATCAGCCAGTAACGGGCGGTTTCCTGGATGCTCTTGTCGGGCCCCACGCGGACCAGGCCGTAGTCCTCGGTGAACTGCCAGAAGATCATCGCGGTCGGACGCGCGTCGCGCAGGAGCTGCTGAAACTGGCGGGCCTCCTGCAGGCCATAGGAGTAGCTGTCGAAGGTCCGGTTGCGATAGGCGCCCGGGTCCACGCCCGCCTCCGCAACCAGCAACGGAAGGTGCAGCCACTGGGCGACGTCGGCCCAGGCCCGGTATTGGGCCGCTGTTCCATCTCCCCAGCTGTGAAACGAGACCGCTCCGACGTAACGCATCGCCTCCGGGTCGGCCGCAGCCGCGAGCACGTAGTGATGCGTGTCGCGCGGGTTGGCCGTGTCGCCGAGCAGCATCTTCGTCTTCAGGCCCAGCGATTGCAGGTAAGCCCCGATGCGCCTGATCGCCTCGCGGTGCTGCTCCGGGGAAAACCCGATGCTCACGCCCAGATCGGGTTCGTTGAACGAGAATAGGGTCGGCTCCGCGCCGTAGTTTTTCTTCAGGTACAGAAGATAGCTTCCCAGGAGATCGAGAAACTCGGGCCAGCGGTCGGGGGCGATCTGACGTCCGAAGGTGTAGAACGGCTTCTGATTCGGATCGGTGTAGAAGCGCTCCGGCAGCCGCCACAGGCTCAGCACCCACGGAATGTGGTGCTGCTGCATGCGCTGCATCAGCTGGAAGTCGCGAATCAGCGCCGGTCCCGGATGTCCGCGCTCGCGGTCCCAGTCCTGCGCCTTGAATTCCAGGCGCGCCCAGGCGTTGCGAAGATGGCTGAAGAGAAAGTCCGCCGCCGGCGTCTCGGTCTGGAAACAATAGTTCCCGCCAAAGCCGTCG
>JAJXYI010000012.1 GCA_021780625.1 bacterium
CGTCTCGCCCGAACAACCCCGGCCGCTCACGCTCGAGGAGGAGCAAGACCTACGGCGGCGCGCCAAGAGAACCGGCGGGCAGGCATGGGAAGCCCAGGTCCTCCTGGCCGCCGACCTGGAGCTCGTGCAGCTGGAATGGCGACCGCTCGACTAGAGGGAATCGTTGTGGACGAGCCCGACGGGAACCGGCAGAGAGATTGCGAGACACGAAACCCATCGTGCACAAGGAACGCCAGAATCTCCACTTGCGGGCGCTGTGACAGGAGAGGAGCAGCCAATGGCTAACTGTCCCGACTGCTACACCCACAACTTCGACGGCACTGGTGACGGTCGTTGCGCGGAGTGCCGAGGTACCGGCCGAAGCGACTTTCTCACCGTGATCATCGAGGATGCTGCCGGCATCGAAAAGACACAACCCTGTTGGAAATGCGAAGGGTCAAAGGACTGCCAGACCTGTGGCGGTTCTGGTGAGGTTTAGCGCGGCGCTCCGCAGTGCCCTTGACTTGTCGCAGCGGCTGCGAGAACGCTGCGCGATATGAACAGCCCGGGCGCACCGCGCCCTGTCGGGACGAGCGACAACGCTCACCCGCGACCGATCGCCACAAACGGTCCCCCAATTCGTCGGTCGATCACGTACTCGTCCGAGTAGAGCAGTGCGCCGACGTAGGCGGGCACTGCGCGTCGGTGGTACGCGGCGCACGCCTCGTCCACGCTAGCTTGGGCGCGCGGCTGGCCGGCGAGGCTCGCCCAGATCCCTGCCGCCCCGGCCGCGAGCCGTCCGCGGTATTCCGCAAGCGCCGATCGACAATCGCCTTCGTCGCGCCACGGGACTAATGGGGCGCCGGGAACGCCCGGCCAAAACTCCAAGCCAACACCCAGGCGGTCAGGCAACCGTGAGAGGCGTGATGCCGACGACCACCGAAAGAGCGAAGTATCAACACCCCACACGCTCCCCTCAAGTACCAGGGTGCGATACCGTTCCGGGCCGCCCGGCACGCACGGGTCAAGCCCCGGCCATCGACGATAGCCTTGCCCTTCACAGTGAAGGCACATGAGGGTGCGCGCCGTCACGCCGAAACGGTCAGCAAACACGCTCGCCGCATCACGAGACTCCACCAACGCCAGCCACCAGTCGCCCTCGACCATGGCGCCGCGGAAAGAACGAACTGCTACTTAACCCTATCGCTCCGGGCAGTCAGTCGGGCGTGACGTCCCTATCGGCGCTGCTCGCTGGCCTGGCCGGGCGTGACTCGCGCCAGGCGGTATCCACGACGTCCGTACTGAAGGCACCATCCCGCAACATGGCGCGGACACGGTTGGCGAACGCCGACGCGACGCTGTCGGCGCCGGCCGACCGCCAAAGACGCAAGAGTCGGACGAAGCCCCACCACTGCACGCTCCCCTGCTGAGGAACCATGGCCCACCCATCGCTCTGCGCCGCCGTCAGCAAGGCGCTCGTCGTGAGTGAGCCAGGAGAGAGCTCCGAGTGCTCGGCGTCGTGCGGGCCGCGCGCGCGCCTCGCCCGACGCCACTCGCCTTTGAGTGCCCGGGCTGCCTCGCGCGGGATATCCCAACACGCGTCCGGCCCCAACAGGTGAACGAGATCGTGCACCATGGCGTAGATGTCGGCCGATGGCGCCTCCAAGCGGGGCAAGGCGAGCACCGACCGGAGCGCGGCGAGCGCCGCCGCCTTGTGCGCACGCGCCGCCAACGTCCTCACCTGCGTCTCCTCGTACAAGGAGGGTGGGGAGCAGAGAGGCGCGGGTTCCTGGTTAATCGCCGCGAACGCCAACTCCCAAACCCACGGGTACCGTCGCCCCAGCGCCTCGATCATGGGGCCATCCACCACGAGGAACCGTACGTTCCCACACAGACCGGGGTCACCCGCAGCCACCTCAGCAATCGCGCACTCGGCGGCCCTTAACGACAACGAGCACACCACTACCACCGTCGTCCGGTGGGGCAACACGCCGTCTTGTTGGGCCGCCACGAGCGCAGTGCGAAGATCCCCGACCACCCTGGCAGGGTCCTCCGTGTACGGCAAGAAGCACGCGAGATGCACCTCTGGTCCGAAACGAAACTCTTCCACGCACGGCAACAGGGCACGGTCGGGCTGGCGACGACGCCAGTACCACGGGTCTGGCACCGGGTTCTCATGCCAGGACAGCAACGCCCGCCCCATGGAACGAAACGCTCGCTCGCGCCCCACGAAGGCTCGCACCGACGGAGACTGCCGAAGGCAGAACGACAAGTCAACACGCCCCACGTCTCCAAGCAGTGGCGCCACAAAGTCAGGCGGTTGGAGCAACCACCACAACCGCTCCTCCGAGCTCGCCTGCACCAGCCACTCCTGGTGTCGCACGCCCAGGACGTACACCCCAGGCAGCTTGTCAGCGTCATGACCGACCAGCAAGGCCCCGCGATACGGGACCCGAGCCTGCCCGTGCGCATGCGCGATCGCTCGATACGCCGCCTGGTCCCGCGCGGAGAGATCGCTCGAGGATTTAGCGTACACGCGCACGTCACCCGTCTGCCAGTCCTTCCAGCGCGGGCTTCCAAAGAAGCGCCGGAGTCGCGGCCACAGGTACCGGTCGCGCTCCAACAACCGAACAACCGCGGCCATGCTCGAGCCGTACATCCGAGATTCGTCATCACGAAAGAACTGGTGCGGTCGCACCCACAGCACATCTCGCAACGCCGAGTACCCACAAGAAGCTCTCGACCTCTCCGGCTCCCCAAACGGAAAATCATCCAGCGGCGGCGTTCGGTCCTCAACGTCCCGTTGTTCAGGCGTGAGAAGCACACGCACCGCCCGCTTCATGGCCTCGTCAGCAGGAAGCACGTCCTCCGCAAGGGCCAAGACCGAATACACGAGCGCATACGCCCGCAACGCCCGCCGACGAACAGTCCGCCCCGCGCCCCCCACCACGGCACGCTTCACCACCCCAGGAGCGTCCAACCGCCGAATCCCCACACCACAAAATTCTAAACCCTTTCACAACCAAACCTTCGCAGTGCCACAGTTCCGGACGATCGCCGGGTCGGTCTCCCGGGCACGGCGCCGGACACTATGACCATGAAGCGCGACGCCCACGCCCGCCAACACCACGAACCCGTCAGCGAGCCTAGCCCCACGCGCAAGAGCGCGGCCTCAGCGGTGCCCTCGAGCAGCCCGGGGCGGCTCGCCTTCCCGCCGGTCCCGGCCTACCACGAACCGTCGCCGAACCTCACGACCAAACCGGCCGGCCAGGTCATCCAGACCCGCGGCGAACCCACGCCCACACCGACGACCCACGCGCTAAACGGCGCTTGGGCCTCCAACCAACGCCAGGAGCCACGCGACACCCCCGTCATCACGCTCCAGCCCACCGACCCATCCTCGTACCACTATTCCTTCCTCCCAATGCCCGCCGCTCCGGACAAGCCCCACACGGCAGGCCACGTCATCATGTGCCCCAACCACTACGACCCGCCGTCGAACTTCGATGTCGCGTCGTGGTGGTACCAACAGACCGGCCAGTTCAACGTCCTGCCCAACAACCCCTACGCCACCATCCTTGCGCCGCCAACCCGCCCCGCACCAGCAGCCACCGCGGACCCCACCGCTGATGCCGAACAGCCACCGCCTCTCCCCGAGGACCCATTCCCCACCGAGCCGAACGCGGAGGTAAGCATGGACGGAAACGTTGGGGCCACCCTCGTGGCGTTACTCAAGCACATGGATGAACGAATGAGCCGCATCGAAGAGCGACAGGACGCGCTCGGCAACGCCTTCTCCCAACAGAACCAAGTCATCGCGAGCCTGGCCACGACCACGCCCACACGCCTCCCCACCAACACGACCTTCCCCGCCCTCCAAGCCAACATTCCCGGCACCAGCATCCAGCCGGCCGCTCCCGCGTACCCCGCCCCAATGCTGGGAGGCATGTACCCGACAGCGTACCCACAACCAGGCCAAGGCATGCCGTACGAACGCCGCGAAGTTCGGAGGGTCGTGGTGAACTACCCCAACGGGACCAAGAAGACCCTGACAGAAGCAGAGTCCCTCATCACACTCGACCCGCGCACCGGCACCGAAACAAGCGAGGTCACCCAACACCGGTACACCAACAGGGGGGGCGAACTCCTCGACCACAACGAGCAGCTCTGGACGTGCTGCGACTGCG
>JAJXYI010000372.1 GCA_021780625.1 bacterium
TAGAGCCCGGGCGGGATATCCTTCTTCTTCCCGCGTGCGGTGGACAGCTTGGGTTTGTTGAAGTGCGACATGGATGGGAGGGCCGAATGATAGGAAAGTTTTGGAAAACACAAACCTCCTGTTTCCAACCCCCTTCGCGCACCACCCGCTCACCGACAGCAGCCGGTGCCAAGTGTGGAGCGTCCTCGCCGGAATTGACACACCGGGATCGACCGCACCAGCGGGTGCTCGCGCCACGCGCTTCGCCTAAATGGACTCGATGATCTTCCGCGCGACCGGGCTGCCTTCACCCGCTGCGATCAAAAGCAGCGCGAGCAGCGTGAACAGGGTTGCCGTGAGAATCAGAAATCCACGCAGCAGACGGCGCTGCCCCTTGCCTCCTGAT
The DNA here is from genome assembly GCA_021780625.1 of bacterium. Next base: position 386 of record JAJXYI010000372.1, read on the forward strand.
CCCTCCGGCTGGGCTTCAGTGGGATCCGCAGAGGTGTCGACCCGGAGCACCCACACGGCCAGCCACAGCGGCAGGTCCACCAACACGAGGATCGCGCCGCCAACGGAGACTAGGGTGTGTGCTTCTTCGGGGCTCATGCCTGCACCGTAGGTCGGCACACACCGGAAATTCAAGCCCGGTTCGCCCGGCGTATCACAGGAACTTCAGCGCCGAGGCACCGTTGATCACCAACTGAACCCCGATGCAGAGCAGCAGGAAGCCCATGATCTTCGTGAGCGCGTTGGCACCGTTCACGCCGAGAAATTTCAAAAGGCGTTCCGACTCGCGCAGGATCAGCCAGCAGGCGACCGCCACCAGTAGGATGCCGATCAACACGACGCCATCGTCGACCGGATCCCAGCGGGGCGGCAAGTTGGCCGCGATCCCCATCACCGCCGCGATCGCCCCAGGGCCGGCCAGCAAAGGCATCGCGAGCGGCGAAAACGCGATGTCGGGCTTGTTCTTCGCCTCGGCGTTTTCCTCCGGCGTGTGGGTGTGCTCCACCTTGGGCGTAAGGAGATTGAACCCGATCTTCGCGATCACCAGGCCTCCGGCGATTCGGATTCCCGGAAGAGTGATCCCGAAGAAGCGCATGATCCACGCCCCGCCGAGGAAAAATCCCGCCAGAAGCAGAAACATGTAGAACGACCCGCGCAGCGCCTGCGCCCGCCGCTCCGCCGGGGTGTCTCCATCCGTGATCGACAGGAAGATCGCCGCATTGCCCAGCGGGTTGGTGATCGGAAACAGTGTGGCAATGACGGTGAGCAGGAGTTCGGTCAGGTGATTCATTAGCATGGTGCGGACCCAACGAGTGGCGGGCGCCGAGCACACAATCCAATTTTCTCCACGTCGCAAACCCTTGTGCGTGGACCGGCGCCGGCGGCAATCGACGCGTCAGGGTACCACCGTCACGATGACGCGCCCATACCGCGTCAGCGGCGGAGTGCCTTTGTCGGTGACGCGCACGATGAAGTGCATGGTCGCCGGGGAGGTGACCTTCGGCGCGATTACCCAGGCGGCGGGCAGGTCCTCCGCGCTGTCGATCGCGATCGGTCCCCGGTAGGTGCCCGCCTCCGGATAGGGAAACCAGTAATAGCTCAGGCTATCGCCGTCCGGATCGATGGCACGCACGCTGAGCGCAAAGCCCTGTCCGGATTTCACGGTGAACGCCGCCGGACAGGTGAGCGTTACGACAGGAGGGTGATTGGCATCCTTGAACGGGCGCGTCGCCCACTCCATTCGCGCAGCAAAGTCATTCTGGAAGTCGTCACGCCAGCGCCAGAGCGAAACGGCGGCGCCGGTGAACGACGCGTCGCCCGGCTTGATGGCCCGGCCGTAGTCGCCATGCACGGGCGGCGTGTAGGTGTCGACCGCGTTGGTCCAGATCGGCCGCGTCTCCTGAGGGATGGGCACTCCGCCTATGAAGGTCTTCGGATCGGCCACGGGCACGTTCGGACGCACCAGCTCGTAACGCCCACCCCAGCCTCCCCAGTCGGGATGCTCCGGAGAGTTAAGCCCATTGGGAATCAGGCCAAGCCAGGAGGGCGTGTCGCCCTCCATGCCGTAGGCTACGTCCGGATACACGGCACCGAGCGGGCCGTGGCCCTGCTGGATATTCGCGGCGATCCAGCGATTGCTGATCGTCGTGTTGTCGATGCCGGGAATGACGGAATTGATCCCAATCCAGGTCGCGCTCCCGTAGTCGCCGCCCGGCGAGACGATCATGAAGAGATCGGGGAAGGCCTTTCGGATCCACGGTCCGCTGTCGTCCTGGTCCGAAATGGAATAGACGCGCAGCTTGGAGACGAGCCGGTGAAGCTCCGCGGGGGATTTCGTTTCCCGAAGCGTGAACAGGGCCTGGGCGAGCGTATTGGCTCCACCCCAGATCGAAACCCACAGGGGGCGATCGTCCTTCTGCTCGAGGCAGTGGATGATCCAATTGGAGCCCTCGGAATCCCGCCCCGGCCCGACTCCCTGCATGCCATAGACCGGGAGACCCTGCTTCACGAAGGCCTGCAGCGCGGCGGCCTCGGGATAGTTCGGATCGTGGAGCACAAGATTCCCCCGCACCCTGCCGTACGCGTCGATGATGTGTCGTATCATTTCCGGGGAGACGGAGCTCCGCTTCCAGGTCGACGTGGTGGCAATGAGCCCCTGGATGTCGATTTCATCCGAATACAGGAGCAGCCGGACCATGCTCTCCGAGTCGTCGGGGTCGGCGCCAATGTCCGTCAGGACGATAAGGCGATGCGGCCCGGGTTTGGAATGCCCGGCGATGGCAGCCGACATCCTCGGCACGCTGAAAGACAGGGCTGCGACGAGGAAAGCGAACAGGGCTAGGATGGACGAGTTGCGGGTCATGAGGCAGGGAATGTGCTGGTTTTCTGGAGGTACGGCGCCGGGAAAATCACGTTTCAACCGGAGGGTTGATCTCTTTAGAGATTCCCCTCCCCTCTTTGGCAACTCTGGCGACGACTCTCCGGGAAACGGATCCGGAGGCGCCCGGGGACTCGCGAATTCGGCACCGTATCCGGTCTGGCCAGCACGGCGAGACCTGTCCAAGGTGAAGTTTCCACCCCACTCCCAGGAACGCCTCGCCGCGGGGCGAGACAGAATTTCTACCATGAAGATCGATACCAAATCCTTCCGCGTCAAAGAGGGCACCTCCGTCAATCTCAAGCACTGGGCCACCCGCGTCGACCCGTACTACACCTCCAAACACGACTACAAAAAGCTCCTCGAGCACCACGTGGAGCGGATGAGCAGCCGACAGAATCTGCTCTATGCCGACGACCGCTACGCGCTGCTGGTAATTTTCCAAGCGATGGATGCCGCGGGCAAGGACGGCGCGATCAAACACGTCATGTCCGGGGTCAACCCCCAGGGCTGCCAGGTCTTCAGTTTCAAGCAGCCAAGTGTAGAGGAGCGAAACCACGACTTCCTCTGGAGGACGACGCGCTGCCTGCCCGAACGTGGGCGCATCGGCATCTTCAACCGTTCCTACTACGAGGAGGTCCTCATTGCGCGCGTCCATCCGGAGGTCCTCGCCGGCCAGCACATGCCCGTGGAATCGATGAAGGACGGAAAACTGTGGGAGCATCGCCACCGCTCCATCAACGACCTCGAAAAGCACCTGCACCGCAACGGCACGAGGATCGTCAAATTTTTCCTCCATCTCTCAAAGGACGAACAGCGCAGGCGCTTCCTGGCCCGCATCGACGATCCCGACAAGAACTGGAAGTTCAGCCGCGCGGACATCGAGGAGCGCGCCCTGTGGAAATCGTACATGCGCGCCTACGAGGACTGCCTCTCCGCCACAAGCACCGACGAGGCTCCGTGGTACGTGGTTCCTGCGGATGACAAGGAGAACGCGCGGCTCATCGTCTCGGAAGTCCTGGTTGAGGTGTTGGACAGCCTGAAGCTGAGCTACCCGAAACCCAGCATCTCGCACCGCCGGGAGCTCCAGGCCATCCGCAAGCTCCTCTCGAAATAGTCCGTCGCGCCCAGCATGAATGCCGCCGCAGCGCACATGGACAGGCCCGCCGTCCTAGTCATCTTCATACTCACCTACCTGGGCCTTGCGGCCGGACGCGTGCCCGGGCTGAAGCTCGACCGCACCGGCATTGTCATCCTCGGTGCCATAGCGCTGATGGTCTTCGGCGGACTTACGACAGGCGACGTGGTTGGGTATGTGAACTGGCCGACGATCCTGCTGCTATTCGGATTCTTCGTGATCTCGG
>JAJXYI010000625.1 GCA_021780625.1 bacterium
GTAGGCGGTCGGCGGTCGGCGGTCGGCGGTTGGCTGTCGGCCACGCGTGACAGACTGCCTACTGCCGACTGCCGACCGGCTGACTTTTTTCAACCTATGACCAAAGCCGAAGCGCCATTTGGCCGATAGAACACGTACCATATGGAGTGTATGGCGACCATGAAACGGTTTTCCACGATCCTGTTGCTGGCGGGGCTCGCGTGCGCGGTCTCTGCCGAAACGATCCTCGCGCAGGCCGCCCCGGCGCAGGCCAAACCCCCGGCAGCCGCCCAGGGGCAGGCCGCCGCTCAGGGCCAGGCCGGCCAGAGCCAGGCCGGGCAGGGGCAGGCGGCCGCGCAGGCACCGCCTCCCGCCCAGGCGAATCCGCCGCAGCAGGTCCCCGCGGTGGCACCGGCCACGCCCGTCGTGCCGCCGTCCGATTACGTGATCGGCCCCTCCGACGTGCTGCAGGTGACCTACTGGCGCGAGAAGGACATGTCGGCCGTGGTGACCGTCCGCCCCGACGGGATGATCACGCTGCCGCTGATCAACGACGTCCAGGCCGCCGGCCTCACGCCCGACCAGTTGCGCGACAAGATCAGCCAGCTGGCCCGCAAGTTCCTCGAGGAAGACCCCGCGGTGACCGTCGTCGTCACGGCGATCAACAGCCGGCGGGTGTTCATCACGGGGAACATCGCGCGGCCGGGCCCGTACCCGCTGAACGCGCCGACCACCGTGCTGCAGCTCATCGCCATGGCGGGAGGCCTGACCGAGTTCGCCGACCAGGGAAAGATTGCCGTGATGCGCGAGGAGGACGGCAAGCCGGTGCGCCACATCTTCAACTACAAGGACGTGGCGAAGGGGAAGCACCTCGAGCAGAACATCGAGCTGAAGCCGGGGGATACGGTCATTGTGCCGTGAGCGGTAGTGGCTAGTGGTTAGCCACTAACCACTACTCGAGACATATATGCTCAATCGTCGAATCCTTGCCTTCGTCGCCGTCCTGGCGCTCGTGGTGTGCGCGGCGCCGGCCGACGCGCAGCAGGCGTCCCGGCCGTACCGCGGCCTGTTCGGCGGCAGCGGTCAGGGGCCGCAGTCGCTCGGCCTGAACATGTCGTTCTTCGGCGCCTACGACAGTAATGTCCTCGCGTCGCAACCGACCGGCAACGTCGATCCTCGCTACCAGCAGAGCGGCGGCTACGGCGGCGCCACCGCATCGCTCGATTACAACCGGAACGTCGGCCAGACGGTGTTCGACTTCAGTGGCGGCACGTCGTATCGCTACTACCCGTCCTACAAGGCGATGAACGGCGCCAACTCGTTCGCGAGCGCGGGTCTCAGCACCAAGCTCTCGCCGCGGACGACGTTGAAGGCCACCGAGAGCGCGGCCTACTCGCCGTACTATTCGCTCGGCGCGCTCCCCGGGGCGCCTCCGGGGCAGACCGGCGACGTGGCGCCATCAACCCGGAGTATCCGCTGCTGCAGCAGTCGATCATCTCGCTCTACTCGTCGGGCTCGCTCGCGTACCAAACGTCGGCTCGGTCGAGTTTCGCGGCGGATTACAGCATCAATTACAGGGACTATCGATCGCGCGACAGCCACTATTCCAATTGGCTCGCGGGCGGCACGTACAGCTACCTGATGACGAGGTACACGTCGGCGCAGTTCGCGTACCACTACGGCGAGGGGCGGTACCCGCTCATGGCTGTGAGCGGCGGAACGCGGAGCGACCGCAGCCACAACGTCAGCTTCGGGATGAGCTACACGCTGCCGATTTCTCCGTCGCGCAGCATGACCATGGGGTTTGCCGTCGGGACCTCGATCTACAGCACGATTGGTCCCGCGGGGACGACGCCGGCCGACAATTACAGCGCCAGCAACAGGGTCATCTGGACGGGGAGCGCATATCTTTCGCGCCAGATCGCCCGGAGCTGGTCGGGCTCCGTCTCGTACACCCGCGGTCTCCAATACGTCACGGGGTTCTCGGGGCCGTTCTACTCCGATTCGGTGTCGGCCAGCCTGGGCGGCTACATGGGTTCTCGCGGGCACCTGACTCTCGGCGGCGCGTACAGCAGCGGCCAGGTGCGCCCGGTGGGGACCGGGTACGGATACGGTACCTATTCCGGCCGCGTGAACTACCAGCTGGCGCTGGGCCGCTACCTGGCGACGTTCGTCGAGTACGGCTACTACCACTACCTGTTCGATCAGACCGTGCTGCTGCCCACGGGCATCAACCGCGGTGTGAACCGCCAGAGCGCCCAGGTGGGACTGAATCTCTGGCTGCCGCTGTTTCGTTAGCGTGACATTCGTGTTGGGCTTGAGCCCTGAGCCCTGAGCCCTGAGCCTATAGAGAGGTGCCCGTGCTTCCCGGCAAGAAATACACTCCTGAAGACGTCCTGCGCATCGCGTGGCGCCGGAAGTGGCTCATCCTGCTGCCCTTCGTGGCCGTGTCGATCGGCACCATGGTGGTGGCGGCGGCGCTGCCCGACCGGTACCGCTCCGACACGCTCATCATGGTGGTGCCGCAGCGCGTGCCCGAGAGCTACGTCAAGTCGACCGTGACGACGCCGATCGAGGACCGGCTGTCGTCGATCAGCCAGCAGATCCTGAGCCGCACCAAGCTGGAGCAGGTGGTCCGCGAGTACAACCTCTACTCGGCCGAGCGCCGGCGCGGCCTGATGGAGGACGTCGTGGACCGGATGCGGAAGGACATCGAGGTCCAGGTCGTCAAGGGCGACGCCTTCCGCGTCAGCTTCACCTCCACCGATCCCCGGATCGCGATGAACGTGGCCAACCGCCTGGCCTCGATGTTCATCGACGAGAGCCTGACCGACCGCACCGCGCTCGCCGAGTCCACGACCAGCTTTCTCGAGTCGCAGCTCGCCGACGCGCGGCGCCGCCTCGAGGCGCACGAGAAGAAGCTGGCCGACTACAAGATGAGCCACCCCGGTGAGCTGCCGAGCGAGCGCGACTCGAATCTCCAGGCCATGAACAACCTGCAGATGCAGGTGCAGGCGATCCTGAACTCGATCGACAGCGACAAGGACCGCCGCTTCCAGATCGAGCGCCGGATTGCCGACCTGTCCCAGATGCCGACGGATACGCCCAACGTGACGATTTCCGGCGACGACCCGACGGCCGTGGCCGGCGGATCGACCGCCGCGCAGCTCCAGGTTGCCCGCGCCCAGCTCGCCCTGCTCCAGACCCGCTACACCCCCGACCACCCCGACGTCGTCCGGATGAAGCGGGTGATCAAGGACCTCGAGGCCAAGCAGCAGGCCGAGGGGCTCAAGCGGCCCGTCTCGCAGGCGGCGCCGGCGACGCCCGAGGAGGCCAAGCGCCTGTCGGCCCTCAAGGACGCGCAGGACGAGCTGGCGCTGGTCAACCGGCAGATTGCCGAGAAGCAGAACGAGGAGAAGCAGGTGCGCGCCGCCATCGCCGGTTACCAGGCCCGCATCGAGGCGACGCCCGAGCGCGAGTCGGAGCTGACCGGCTTGCTGCGCGACTACGACACGCTGCGCAAGACGTACGACGGCCTGCTGGCCAAGCAGGAGGACTCGAAGGTGGCGGCGAACCTCGAGCGGCGGCAGATCGGCGAGCAGTTCCGGACGCTCGACCCGGCGCGGCTGCCCGAGCGGCCGATCAGCCCCAACCGGCCGCTCATCGACCTGGCCGGCGCGCTGGCCGGCCTGGGCCTCGGCATCGGCCTCGTCGCGCTGCTCGAGTACCGCGACAGCAGCTTCAGGACCGACGACGAGGTGGCGAGCGTGCTGGCGCTGCCGGTGGTGGCCGTGATCCCGCTGATGCTCAGCTCGCGCGAGAAACTGCGCCTGCGGCGCCGCGAGGTGGCGATCGGCACGGCGTTCGCGGCCGTGGTGTTCGGCCTGGTGGCCATCGGCGCCTGGCTCTGGTGGACCTGGCAGTACTAGGCGATGTACGAGCGATTCTACGGCCTGCGCGAGCGCCCGTTCGACCTGACGCCGAACCCGAGGTTCCTGTACCTGACCGGCGGCCACGCCGAGGCGCTGAGCAACCTGCAGTACGGCATCACCGGCCGCAAGGGGATGACGCTGCTCATCGGCGAGGCAGGCACCGGCAAGACGACGCTCGTCCGCGCGGCGATCGACGCGGTGGCCGGCCCCTCGGTGCGCTGCGTGTACCTGAACAACCCGGTGCTG
>JAJXYI010000141.1 GCA_021780625.1 bacterium
TCGAGCTCTGGGCCCGGATCCACTCGAGCGCGTTCTTCTCGACCCGCAACTTCGAAATCGCCTGCGGCCAGTACATCTCATCGATCCCGAGGATCATCTTGGTCGCGGTCGAGCTCAGCAGCCCCTCAGGGATGCCCGCCGGGGACTGAGCCGCGCCCCAGAGTGCGAGCCCGAACTTGCGCCCCTCGCGGCAGATCGTGCCGATGATCCCGTCACCCTCGTCGGCATCGCCGGCTGTGCAGTACACGGCGAGCTCATCGAGCACCACGATGTCGACGGTCTCGGCCGTCTCCCCGCGTTGGATCGCCTCGTAGAAGAGCTCCTGCAGCTTGAACAGCACGAAAAGCTTCTTCTCCTCCTGGGAGAGCGCGCGCAGTTGGTAGCGCCACACCGGGCACGCGGGGTCGAAGGGGGCCTCGGCATCCTTGAAGATCCCGGTGCGCTGCAGGTTCTGCAGCCGGTTCAGGGTCGACTTCAGCACATCGGGCGAGTCGTACTTGATCAGGCTCTCGAGCTCGTGGCCGGTCTGTACCGAATTCGCATAGCGCTCGAACGCATCGCAGGCCTCCTTGCGCGCCCCCTCGAGCGCCTCACGCGACTCAACGTCGAACTCCCCGTTCGAGAGACGTGCGAGACTGGCGGCCGAGCGCAACTTGCTCTGGTAGGACTTCGCGGTCTTGTTGAGCACCTTTAGCGCGAAGATCGCTTTCTGGTCGGTGCCGAGGAAACGCTCGAGATGCACGCGCTCGGCGTACTCGAGCACATCGCGCAGGCAGGGGTACTCGCGATGGCGGTAGGCAGGCTTCCAGCGCATGAGTCCGCCGGCGTAATTCTCCGTGTGGCACCACCAGAGTTTCATCGTGCCATCCCAGCGGGCCCCGAGCGCTTTTGCGTCCTCTTTCTCCTCGAACGGCACCTCGAGATAGATGCGATTGGCGGTGTGCCCCCCGACGAGGCGGGCCTGCACGCCGTTTGCGCCCCAGGAGGCCGGATCGTCGATGTCGAACTCGAACTCCCGATAGACATCGATCAGCACGTTGGCGAGCACCGCCTCCTGCTTCACCCCGAGCGGAGTCGTGCTGGCGGCATCGAGGGTACGGATGAAATTCTGGATCGCCTTGCGCACCCCGCCGAAGTGCGGGTCGGGGTTCACGCGCAACGGGTTCAAGCCGTAGGGCACGGATTCGGAGAATTGAACCTCACTTGCGCCCGGCAGGTCGATGTCCCCGTGTACATCGAAGACGTGAAAGCGCACGCGTCGGCCGCCGCGCTCGAGCGCGCGATGGATCATCTTGCGCAGCGTATGCGTCTTGCCCACGCCCGAGGCGCCGAGCATCAGCAGGTGGGCGTTGATCAGCTGCTCGGTGTCCCAGAGGACTGGGGTCTCTTTGCCGACCTTCGCATCGAAGAAATGATTGCCCAGCTTGATCTGCATCTCGCGCCTTCCCGTCGCGGGGCGGCCAGCCCCGGCCTGCGCCCCGAAATCAGCTCCTCAGCCCAAGGCCGATGAAGTACTGAGGGTCTCTAGGCAGCGAGCCGGCACAGATCGCAGATAAAAAAGTCCATAGCCTCGGCGGGGCGGCGCCAGGGGCGAGGCGTTGAAGCGCGAAGCCGGCAATCGATCACGACAGGTCTGGAGCCTGTCGCGGTCGATTAGTCGCGCAGTCAAGAATCCCGCAGCCTCGGGTCGTACACGAACTGCCGAACCACCCGGGCGGTCACCTTCTTCGCGTCCCGATGATTCGGATTGATCAGTACGTTGATCTCCTCCGGGATGATGACGGAGGGTACTGCGAGCACGGCGCTGGCGCCCTTCTGAACCCACTCCGTGCCGAGCGTCATGGAGTAAATGCCAGGCGGCTCTGCGCTCCACTGGGGCGAGAGCATCGCGAGGGATTGAGTGTGACGAGCTTTCCAGGCTCGCTCCGGCACCGTGATCTCGATCAGGTAGCGATTTCTCCCCGCAATACCGGTCCCCAGATGGGCCAGCGTCTCGAGACACGCAAGTGCGATGGAGCTTGATGCATACACCAGCGCACAGCCTTTATGATTCCAGCGCCCTCCTGATGCGGCCGCCCCTCCCCCACTCATATCATCGGCGGAGTACTTGGCGGTCTCCTTGGCGATGCGCCAGAACAGCACCGACGTTAGGCCACGATGCCGTATTCGATGCGCTTCAGCTCGTCCTCGACCATGTCGTAACCGGCATCGGTATCGAGGAAAGACAGCGGCGGCTCGCCACCGAGGGCCCGAAGGGGCTGCTTCAGCCAGTTCCGGGCGTCCTCCTCATCTTCGAGCACCTCCGTGGCGCGCTTGAAGATCCGGGCGGCCCGGACCATTCGCTCAGCTTCTTGCTCAGAGAGATTCTTGCCGCTGGCCTGACGAGCTTTCACCGTGCTGCGCGGCAATTTCAGAGTGGATAGCAGTGCATCGACGCTGAGGTCGAGCTTCCGGGAGATTACCCCAACAACGCCGGACGCCAGCCCTGCGCGCTGATGCTCGATCATTGAGACGAGGCCACCGTCGACGAATGAGAGCGGCGTGTCCCTGAATAGCCGCACGGCGCCTCCTGCGAGGGTCGATGAGGATTTTCGAGTCTCGGTGGTCATGTGGGCACGTCCAGTAATGGACCTAAGTGAGTCTAATCATAGACGCCCTGCGTCGCCACGGCAACGGCCCTTACCCTCACGCCCGCGCGGAGACCTCGGCGTTCAGGTCGGGGAGAAAGGGCGGTCCGGGTTCAGCGCTTTTCGCACTCTCGATTTCCGAACAGCCTTCGGGCAAAAAACCAATCAAGACGTGTGTTGACCCGCGATGATGGGATTCGTGGCGATGCGCTCGAATACCTACGGCTGCAGCAAAGCGGAACCTCTTACGGGACGCTCGAGACCGTCGCCAGAGCGCGTGGATCGGCTCTGGAACGTCGCGAACTACTACTGGCAGGAGTTCATCGCGAGGCATCCGCGCCTCCCCTCCCTTGGGCAAGCCGCGCATTCTCGCGCTCGAGCTCGGCGATACGCTGGTACAGCCGCAGGTGCATCACGGACGCTTCCTGCTCGTGGCGCTTGATCGCCGCCGCGAGCTGCCGATCGTTCTCATCCATCCGCTCAGCGAACCGCCGCGCCCAGAGGTCCTGGTGTGAACGCTCCCTTTTCTCCGAGATCTCCGCGCGCGCGATCGCCGCAGCCCGCTGCCGTTCGGCCTCGCGCAACGCCGCCTGCAGCCGGGCGATCTCGGCATCCGGGGTGCCCTCGTAGCTCGGTACCGCCGTGTGCTCGGACTGTTCGCGCAGGATCCGCGTCACCCGCGCATTCTTCCCGCTCGCTTGGTGTCGCCGCCGAAGTTCTTCGGAAACCTGACGTACCGTGACGCGCCGCTGCACCTGCAGCAGCTCGCGGCAGGTTTCCGCAATCACGGCATCGGAGAGCTTCTGGTACACGCCTCAAAGGTAGCAGATGTTCCCCTTCGCGTCGATCAAGCGAGCAGGCGCTTCCCAGGGGTCCATCTGACCAAAGCTTATTACAGCGTAAATCTATGATTGGACAGAAAATCATCGGCCGGAATGTTCCACGGAATGTTCCACGCTTACCCGCTGGACGCTTCATCTCTCGCATCGCTCGCCTTCCCGGCAGCTGAGCGAGAGGGGGGCGAAGAGCGCGCCGCAGTCTTCCGCCCGCTCTGGTCCGGTCTCTCGTCGTCGCTTGCGCGCACCGGCCGCAGGCCGTGTTCTTTTCCTGTTTCACAGACTTCCGGAAGAATCCCTATTTGTTATGCGCCGGCGCATAGCTCGTGTCCTGCAGCGCCGCTCAGTGCGGTTTCGGCGTCGCGCGCCAGCCGGCGAGGATCTGTGCCGCGGGGGTCACGCCCGCCGCTCCCCGGGGCTCTGGGGTCGGTTGCCAGGCGTTCATCGCCGCGACGACAGGGCGCCCGAGATCCCCTCCCCTGCCCACGGGCTCACCCGTGCCGCGGCCAGCAACGGTGCCTGTGATCCTTTGGGAGAGATTCAGCGCCCAGTTCGGCGGCATGCGGTGGGGCCGCGTCCAGACGCCCTCGCGCACCTTCTTCAAGGCGATGTGGATCGCGTGCAGCGAAGGGAACTTGGCGAGCGCGCCCTCTTCCACTGACCACACGATCTGGCGACACAGCTCGT
>JAJXYI010000334.1 GCA_021780625.1 bacterium
AAAAGCAAATCCTTGGTGTTATTGCTAACCAATTTTTGTGAAATTATGGCGCCTGATTGCGAGGCAACCAAGCGCCAACCGAGCAAATCCCGTACCATGGGCGAAAATACAGGCAAGCGTGAAATCTCTTCTTAGGGAGAGGCTTATTAATCGGAGGTGTTGGACGCCGGAGACGGAGGCGAAACCGCGCCGGTCCGCTCTGTGCCGGTTGACGGACCGCGTGACGGGCCTAGGGTCCTGACCATGCAATTGGCGGCGCTCGAAAGCCTGCAGCGGCTGGTCCTACCCGATCCCTGGCAGGCAAAGGCGATTCAAGCCCTTCGTGATGGCTGTGATGTGGTGCTTTCGGCTCCGACGGGCGCGGGCAAGACCTACGTGTTTGAACGGTGGGCTGAGCAGGCGAACTTTTCGCGGCGGGCGCTTTTCACGGTGCCGACACGGGCATTGGCCAATGACAAGTACGCCGAGTGGAAGGCTCGGGGCTGGCGGGTGGGCATCGTGACGGGCGACGTCACAGCCGATCCCCAGGCACCGATCGTCGTGGCCACACTCGAAGCCGTGCAGGGCGTCCTCGGCGAGCCATCCGCGCAGCCGACCCAATTGGGTGAGGGCTCGGATCTGCGCCGGGCGGTGGCACAGAGCCCGTTTCATCTCTTGGTCATCGACGAGTATCAGTGGATATCCGACGGAGCGCGGGGAAATCACTACGAGGGCGCACTGTTGTCGGCCCCGACCTCGCTCCAGTTGTTGCTGCTCTCCGGGTCGGTGTCGAACCCCGAGGACGTCGCCGCGTGGCTCACGCGACTGGGGCGTCGCGTGGAGGTGGTCCAGACGCGCGTCAGGCCCGTACCGATCGAGGAGGTGGAGGCGGACGATCTCGTCGGCGGGCTTCCGGCTTCCATCCTGGGCTTCTGGTCGCGGCGCGTGGCCGGGGCGCTGAGGGCGGGCTATGGGCCGGTCCTGGTGTTTGCCCCGCATCGCCGCGACGCCGAGCGCCTCGCGCGCCAGTTCGCACGGGAATTGCCGATGCACGATCCGCTCGCGCTCACCAAGGATCAGGAACATGCCTGCGGACCTGAACTCGCCCGCCTGCTCCGCGCCCGGGTGGCGTATCACCACAGCGGTCTGACGTATCTCCAACGTGCGGGCGTGATCGAACCGCTGGCCAAGGCCGGCCAGCTGCGGGCCGTTGTCGCGACTCTTGGCCTGAGCGCGGGGATCAATTTCTCGCTCAGGTCGGTGATGATCACCTCGGGCGGCTACCGTCACGAGCATCTGGAACGGGAACTGGAGCCGCACGAGATCCTGCAGATGATCGGAAGGGCGGGGCGGCGCGGCCTGGACGAGGCGGGGTTCGTGCTGGTGAGCAGCTCGACACCCCGGCTGAGAAGTGCGGCTCCCCAGCGCCTCAAGCGTGCGGCGCCGCTGCCGTGGGCGTTTCTGCTCCGCATGGTTGCCGTGGGAGGCGACGCGAGCCGGCTCTCGGGGCGGGCCGCCGGACGGTTTTTCAGCGAGGAACCGATTCCGCTGGGATGCGAGCAGACTGCGGTGCCGGGGAGCGCGCCGCTTCCCTGTGCGCAGATGACGGATACAGGACGCGCGCGCCTCGTGCGCCGGCGGCACAATCCCTTCCCCGCGTGCCGCACCTGCCCGCGCCGCGCCGAATGCCTGGAGCTCGATCCGACGCCCACGCTGCTGTGGCAGTGGCAGCGCTTGGGGGTGCTCGACAAGGCGCTGGGGCTGACGCCTCGCGGCGAACTCGTTTCATTTTTCCTGGGACCCGAAGGGCTGGCGATCGCGGCGGGATTGTCGGATCGGAGGGCGGTGCCGCAGGACCTCGTTTACGAATGTGCGAACCTTTTCGCGGGCGACCGGTTTTCGGGAACGAACCCGCGCCGGCTCGGCCCGCTGGCGGCACAGTGCGAGCGCTGCTACCGGGGATTGTCCGCCGAGGGTTACCTCGAGCGAGGCGTGCCGCCGGCCTATGGCTTCGGTGCCGCGGACTTGGTGCGCGGGCTGCTCGAGGGCGGAGTGCGCGCATCGCGACTGCTCGAGTTGCATGCTCTGGCGGGCCGCGGCGATGTCGATCGGTTGTTGATCGAGTGGCGTAGCCTCTTGCGTCAGGTGTCCGCGGCTCCCGCGAGCCTGGTCCGCCCCGCGACGACCGACGACGACCGGCGCCTGGTGGAGCGCTGGCCGGTGTTTCGCGATGCCTGCCAGCGTCTGATTGGAGACCTGCGTCCCGCGGGGCTGCCCGACCTGCCGGCGCTCGCTCCCGATCAGCGCCGGCCTGTCAATCACCGGCTCATCGGACTTCGCGTCGAGGGACGCGATCGTGGCGTGCGGCTGCGCGACGGGCAGCGGGGCGGGCCGCGCTGAGCGGAGGGCCCGGGGTCAGCGTTTCTCCCGTTCGATCGCGCTCACTTTGCCGTTGGTGAACTCGATGCGGATGTGCTCGTGCGCGTCGGCCCGATACACGTCGTGAAATTCAGGCTCCGTGAAGACGTAAACCGCACCGGTCTTCGGGTCGCGCATGGCGTAGTGGCGATAGCGCACGACCTGGCCCGCCCAGTCCTCGGTGATGGCGAGGTAGACCCAGGTCATCTTGTCGCCCTTGGCGGTGTGCTGTTCGTGGCGCTCGTCGGGCGCGCCCAGCGCCATGTAAACCATGTCGGGCGTGTAACCGAGTTCCACGCCGCCCTTGCGGATGACCTCCTGCTGGTGCGGCGTCAGCGTTGCGAACAGGGCCGCCTTGTCGTCGATGCGCGAGCTGATCGTACTGCAGCCGGCGAAGACCAGCACGGCGAGCAGCGGAGCGAATCGTTTGAGGAAGGATTTCATCGGAGGGGACCGGAACCATGGACCCCTGGGCCCGGCTCCGGATCCAAACCATGACATCGGCGGGCGCCGCGCGCAAGCGGCGCCTGAGCTCGTCAGTCGGCAAGCACCTCGTTGACAGTGAGAAGCAGTTGTTCCGCCGAGAAGGGCTTGTTCAGGAAGGCATCGACGATGATGCCGGGCGGCGGCTTGTTTTCGCCGCCCGGAGAGACCGTGCCGCTGATGGCGACGATCTTGAGCGACGGCTTCTGTCCGCGGAGCAGCTGGATGAGTTCGACGCCGCTCATGCCAGGCATCAGCAGGTCGGTGATCACCAGGGCGACCTCGGCGAGATTTGCCCGCACCAGTGCGAGGCCCTGCTGGCCGCTGTCGGCTGTCAGGACCCGGTAATCGTGCGCGGTCAGGAGGCTCTCGCTGATGTGGCGCAGCGCGAATTCGTCGTCGACGACGATCACGAGCTGGCCTTTCCCGTGGGGAAGATCGCGCGAGAGGACGGGGGTATCCTCCTCGGCGGAGACGATGGCGGGAAGGTAGATGTCGAACCGTGTGCCTTGTCCGACGCGGCTGTCCACGCCCATGAAGCCATCGTGCTGCTCGACGATGCTGCGAGCCGTCGACAGGCCGAGGCCGGTTCCCTTGCCGGGATCCTTGGTCGTGAAGAAGGGTTCGAACACGCGCTTCATGAGGTCCGGCGGTATGCCGCAGCCGGTGTCGACCACCGACAGTCGCACGAAGCGGCCTGGGTGCCCACCGACGAACCGGGATGCCGAATTTTCATCGAGGGTGACGTTCTCGCCGGCGAGCGTCAGCGTGCCGCCCTTCGACATCGCGTCCCGGGCGTTCACGCAGAGGTTCATGAACACCTGGTGCATCTGGGTGGTGTCGGCCTCGATGGTCCAGAGACTGCGCGGCAGGTCGGTCTCGATCTCGATGTTCCGCGGGAAGGTTTCCTGGATGAGTTCGGCGATCTCCTTGAGCAGGTGGCGCGCCTGGATGACGATTCGCTCTGTGCGCAGGCCGCGCGAGAAGGTCAGGATCTGGCGCACGATCTGGGCGCCGCGGTTGGCGCTGGCCTCGACGGTGTCGAGCAGCATCAGCCCTTGGGGGTCGGAGACGCGCATGCGCACGATCGGGACGGCGAGCAGGATGGGCGCGAGGATGTTGTTGAGGTCGTGCGCGACGCCGCCGGCGAGGATGCCGATGCTCTCCAGCCGCTGGGCGCGGAGGAATTTCTCCTCGAGCTGTTTCTTTTCGGTGACGTCGATGTACGAGGCCAGCACCGCGTCTGCGGAGCCCTCGCCCG
>JAJXYI010000341.1 GCA_021780625.1 bacterium
CGGTGGTCGCTCGCCCTTCCCTTTCTCATGGTGCTGATCGCGTTCCTCATGATGAGCCCGGTCCGATACCCCAGCGGCAAGAATGTCAACATGCAGACCAAGACGAAGCTCCGCAGCTTCGTTCTGCTGTTCATCGCCGCTGCGCTTCTTGTCTATTACAAGGAAGTGGGGTTGCTTCTCATCTGTCTGGGTTACATATTCTTCGGCGTCGGGCGCCACGTTCGGCGCGTTCGACACCTCTCCCGACAGCAAAACACACCTGCGAATCCCGTGTGAGCAAGTTGCCAGCTTTCCCCCAATAACTCCCACCCCGTGAATAACCACCCCCTTTGCCCACAGATCCGCTGCGATTATTCACACTGCCCGCGAGGCGTTTTCTCCTCGGAAACTGAGGGGTTGCTGGTTCTATTCGCAGCCCATAATAAGACGGATATAATTCATTATTGATCCTCTTAATCTTTATCCATTGTTAACAGCGCAGGAAAATCCGACCAGCCAACGAAACGATGAAATTCAAGATCAACCGCGATCATTTTGCCAACGGTCTCGCCCAGGTGCTCAACGTGGTCGGCTCGAAAGCCACCATGCCGATCCTGAGCAATGTGCTGATCGAGGCTGAGAAGGATCAGATCTCGCTTTCGACCACGAACCTCGACCTCGGCATCCGGTGCAAGATCAAGGCTGAGGTGAAGGAGGGCGGTTCCGTGACGCTGCCCGTCAAGCGCTTGGCCAGCATCGTGCGAGAGCTGCCCAACATCGACGTCACGCTCGATTCTGCTCCCAACCACCAGGTTAAGCTGTCGTCCGGCGGATCGACTTTTCGCATCATGGGCATCGGCAAGGAGGAGTTTCCGCCGTTGCCGGAGTTTGGCGACGAGAAGAGTTACACGATCGACCAGGCCGAGCTGGCCTCGATGATCAAGAGCGTCGCGTACGCACAATCCCAGGACGAGACGCGTTACATCCTCAACGGCGTATTTTTCAACTTTCGCGATGGACGTTTCTCGCTGGTGGCGACCGATGGGCGCCGTCTGGCCATGACTTCGAAGGAGATGGAAATCAGCCCCGACAGCGCGGGGTCGATCATTCTTCCGGCCAAGACCGTGGCGGAGCTGACCCGCCTCCTGGACAAGGGAGAAAAGCTCAAGATCAACTTCAACGACCGTCGCTGCGCCTTCCAGATCGCAAGCAACAAGGATTCGAGCGGCCTGGTCGACTCGATCTACCTCTATTCCAAGGTGGTTGAGGGCAATTATCCCAACTACCAGCAGGTGATCCCGAAGGAGACGCACCAGCGCATCAAGCTCGAGCGCGAACTTTTCCTGCAGTGCATCCACCGCGCGGCGCTCGTGTGTTCCGAGAAGGCGAATTCGGTGAAGCTGAAGCTCACCAGCAATCTCATCGAGATCACGGCCCAAAGCCCCGATTTCGGCGAGGCGCACGAGTCGATGGCCATCAACTACAGCGGTCCCGATCTCCAGGTTGCCTTCAACCCCGCGTTTGTCATCGATCCGCTCAAGGCTCTCACGAAGGACGAGATCTATTTCGAGCTGAAGGATGAGATCAGTCCCGGCGTGTTTAAGACGCTCGACAACTTCGTCTGCGTCATCATGCCGGTGAGGCTGAGTTGAGCCCGTCCCGGGGCTTGTGCCCGGCGGCCAAACACGGCTGAATCTCCACTGCTAGTCCCGAGGGGCCGGCAAATTCTCGCATCGATGGACATTTCCTACCCGATCCTCGCCGGCATGGCGTTGTCGCTCATTCTCGCCCAGGCGAATCAGCGGCTCGCATCGCCTGTGATCGCAATAGTGAATCGGTGGATACGCTGGCTGGTGTTTGCCTTTGGACTGGGATATATCGCCGACGCCTTCCGCTGGCTCGACCGCCCGCTTTGGGCGCTGATCCTCATTTCCTTCCTGCTGTGGTTTCTGCTCGAGACGGTCTACAACTGGATGGCGGTCTCGGCCATGAGCCTGAGTCCGATGCCCCTTTTTCCGGCCTATCGTGCGAATCCCGCCGGGGACGAGTGGCCCATGCAGAAACGGATCCTGAACGTGCGGGATTGGCTGCGCCGCTCCGGCTACCGCCCTGTGAAGGCCCTGCGCGCCGAGATCGCGCCGGGGGTCTACCTTCGCCTGTCGGTGTATCAGGACGAGGGGGGGACGACGCGGGTGCAGATCATGTTCATGCCGCAGAGCAGTGGAGCGAGCGCCATGAGTTGCGTGATCACATCGTTTGTGGCGGACGGCCGGAGGATCGTCACCGACAACCTTCACATCCCGTACGGCGGGTTTTATCCGGAACGCTGGTGCGTGGAGCGGCTGCCCTGGAGGCGGTCGATCGAGAGCCTCATGGCGCGTCATAAGCGACGGCTCGTGGGCGAGGCGCTGGTCCCCTTCGATTTTGATCCGCTTTCCGACATCGACTCCACCCAGCGCGAGCTCGACCGCTTGAACACGGAGCTGGGGTTCCTGGTTCCTCACAGCGATCGCGAACAGCGCGGGAAGATCACGCACGAGGGCCGTTACCGGGTCTGGAAGGAGATCTGGATGCTGGATTATTTGGGGCGGAGCGCGAGGTACTCCTGAACGCCTTTGCGCTGCGATGGACGGAACGCGCGCCAGTTTCCCCCTTTCCCCGGTCGATGCGGAGCGCCTCGTGGCGGAGGCCACGCCGGACCTGGGCTCCGAACACGTCGCGCTTTCGGGGGCGCGCGGGAGAATCCTGCGCGAGGACATCGTGGCGGACAGGCCCTTTCCGTCCTTCGACCGTGTGACGCTCGACGGCTATGCGCTGCGTTCGAGTGAGGCGGCGGCCGGAGGGTGCGGCTTCCGGGTCGCGGGGTTTCAACCCGCGGGTCGCGCTCCGATGAGCCTGCCGGCGCAGGCGGGACATTGCATCGAGGTGGGAACGGGCGCTATCCTGCCCGTGGAGGCGGACTGTGTCGTGCCTTACGAATCGGTCGAACGCGCGGGCGACCGGATCATCCTGCGTGGAGGAGTAATTCCGCGTCCGGGCGATGCCGTGCATGCCCGCGGTTCCGACCGTATCGCGGGCTCGGTGCTGCTGCGCTCAGGCGTGCGGTTGGGAGGCCGCGAACTCGCGGTCGCCGCCGCCTGTGGTCGTGTATCGGTTCTCGTGGCGTCCGGTGTGCGTATTGGCCTATTGGTGACGGGAGACGAGCTCGTCGAACCGGGATGCCCCGTCCTTCCGTGGCAGCAGCGGCGCAGCAACGATCTGGCGCTTTGCGCGGCCCTCGAGGCGGCCGGCGCGGAGGTGTCGGTGAGGCATGCCCGCGACGACACGGCGCAGCTGGGCGCCGCCCTGAGCGGGCTGCTGGAGGGCTGCGACTTTCTCGTGACGACGGGAGGCATATCCCGGGGGAGGTTGGACCTGCTGCCCGAGCTGTTCGAGCGGGCGGGCGCGCAGAGGATCTTTCACGGGATTACCCAGCGCCCGGGAAAACCCCTGTGGTTTGGAACGGCTCGGGGAAAGCCAATCTTCGGGCTTCCGGGCAATCCGGTGTCCTCGTACACGTGCCTGCATCGCTTCGTGCTGCCGGCTCTCGGGCATGCGGCGGGAGCGACCGCGGCCGCGCCGGAATTTGTTTCCCTGGCCGAACCCGCGGCATCAGACCGGCGCCTCACACTCTATGTCCCGGCGGTTCTGGTGACGAGCGGACGGAGTGCCCGCCTGGCTCCATTCAATACATCGGGCGACCTGGCTGCGCTTCTGGAAACGGATGGCTTCGTGGAGATTCCCCCGGGGGGCGAGGGGGTTTCCGCCGGATTCCTTGCCCCTTTTCGGCGCTGGGTCTAGGGACTTTCGCGCATGTTCAGCCATTTGGATGAAAATGACAGGCCGGCGATGGTGAACGTCGGCGAAAAAGCCATTACCCACCGGACCGCCACCGCCGAGGCACGGGTGTGGCTGCCGGCGGCCCTTGCGGCGCTGTTGCGCGACGGGGAGATCGCCTCGAAGAAGGGGCCGGTATTTCAGACCGCGATCCTCGCGGGCATCATGGGGGCCAAAAAGACCTCCGAACTCATTCCGCTTTGCCATCCCCTGCCGCTAGAGGACTGCAGGGTGGAAATTCGCGCCGGTACACCGGAGGCCGACGGCTCCGTGGAGCTGGAGGTACGCTGCCATGTGGAGACGCATGCCCGCACCGGTGTCGAGATGGAGGCCCTCGCGGGCGTCAGCGTGGCCGCATTGACGCTGTACGACATGGGCAAGGCCGTGACCAAGGGCATCACGATCCGGGAAACGCGTTTGTTGGAGAAGACCGGCGGCAAGAGCGATTATCGCGCCTGACGCGGCCGGCGCCCAGACTTCATGCCTGCGGACCGACAGCGCCTTAGCGAGGCCGCCAAGATCATCGCCTCGGCCGAGGCGATTCTCGTGTGTGCCGGCGCGGGCCTGGGTGTCGATTCGGGCCTGCCCGACTATCGCGGCGCCGAGGGTTTCTGGCGGGCGTATCCTGCGGCGAAAAAGCTCGGTCTCTCGTTCGAGGAGCTTGCGAATCCACGCTGGTTCGACCTGGACCCGGGGCTTGCCTGGGGATTCTACGGGCACCGCTTCGAACTTTATCGCCGAACCTCCCCTCATCCCGGGCATGCGGTCCTGCTGCGCTGGGCGGAGTCCAAGAAACATGGATACTACGTATTCACGTCCAACGTGGACGGCCAGTTTCAGAAGGCGGGATTTTCGGACGAGCGGATCGTCGAATGCCACGGCTCGCTGCTGCACCTGCAATGTGTGAAGCCCTGTTGCTCGGCCTCGTGGCCCGCGCCGGCGGACCTGCGGTTCGACGTGGATCCGGAGACCCTGCGGCTGCGTTCCGAGCCCCCGCGCTGCATGAGTTGCAGCGGCCCCGCCAGGCCGAACGTGCTGATGTTCGATGACGTCCGTTGGACGGACGGGCGCAGTGCGGCGCGCCAGATCCGCTTCAGGTTGTGGCTTCGTGGCCTGACCAGGGGCCGGCTTGCGGTGATCGAACTTGGCGCAGGCGTGGCGGTGCCCACTGTGCGCACGACCGCCGAACAGGTGGCGAGCGCCGCGGGCGTACCGATCATTCGGATCAATCCGCGCAACGCCGAAACCTCGGACGGGGGACTGTCGATCGAGGCGGGAGCGCTCGAAGCGCTCACGCTCCTGGACGAGCGCATCCGCATGCTGATCTGAGACCTGTTGGGCAATGGGGTGGATTTTTCTTGGAGAGGGGGTGCTCCTCTCGTGGAGAGTGGTTTGTGGGCTGCCGATGGGACGGGTGCGGCGGAGTGCCCCGATTTGGCAAGCGATCTGCTTAAGGGCCGGATGGGCTCGCGCGATCGGGACCATTTGGTGCCGAGCGACGCCCAACCAAGCACAACACAATACCACACACGCTTATGTCCAAGCATCTGACCCTGTTAGCGGGTTGCGCA
Source organism: bacterium (assembly GCA_021780625.1). The sequence continues at coordinate 5,427 of JAJXYI010000341.1, forward strand.
GTCACGGCCCTCGCGCTCGTTTCGAACGCCTCCGCCGACGTCAAGTTGAACGACAACATCACGCTCAGCGGATACGCGGCCGGCGCCTACATGAATTACAAGGCGTCGGGTGCCCCGGGCGTGGACTCGTTGTTCGACGCTTCGAAGCCGATCCCCGGAGGCGGCGATGCCAACGACCTGCTCACGAAGTTCACGTTCAACTACAAACCGGTGACGACCGTGATCAGTTTCAACTACTTCCCGAACCTGACGGGAAGCGAGTTCACAGTACTCGACGCCTACGCGACCTACGATTTTGGCAACGGATTCTCCATCACGGGTGGAAAATTCCTGAGCTACATGGGCTACGAGTCGTTCTATCCCGCGAGCATGGACCAGATCAGTTACGCGGATGGCGATTTCCTCGCGCCGATTCCCGGATACCACACCGGCGTGCACATGGACTACACCCAGGGCGCGATCAGCACGGGTGTTGCGGCGCTCGACTCCGTTTACTCGCCCTTTGGTCCGACGAAGGGTGACGGCGAACTCAAGCACAACGCCGGTTTCGAGGGCTATGTGACGTATAGCGCGAACGGGCTGACCTTGTGGGGCGGGGTCGCACACGACACGAAGGGCGGCTTCGAGGTGCATTCCGTCACCACCGTCGACGTCTGGTCCAGCTATCAGGCCACCAAGGATGCCCGGCTCGGCGCCGAGTTCGTCTCGAAGGACGGCGGCCCGGGCGCCAAGGGCACCAACTGGATAGCCTTTATGGACTACAGCTTCTCCCCGACCGTCTCGTCGGCCTTCCGCGTGAGCGGCGAGGAGATGGCCGACGGTGGCCCGAAGTTCACCAAGTACACGATATGCCCCGCGCTGGCCGTGACGCCCGCGCTCTCGGTCCGCGTCGAGTATTCGTATTACTCCTACAGCAACTACACTTCGAGCAGCGCCAACTTCATCGGCATCCAGTCGATCTTCAAATTCTGATCGGTCCAGTTTCCCGTCTATTGGAGCCGGCGTTCCGCTTTAAGGCGGATTCCGGCGCCTTTTCCCCTCCCCGGGGGTCTTCGCCCAGGCGAGGACCTATCCTGATAAACGCATCCTTTCACCACACTGGTGGCGCATCCGCCTTGGGCGGTGCGTGCCCTCACATCCCCAGCTCAACACCCACGATTCATGATCAAGAAATTGCCTAAACTGCTCGGCGTCGGGGCCCTCGCCCTGAGCGCTTTGGTCGGCTCCGCCCGTGCGGAGGATACCGTCAAGGTCGGCGTGCTCCATTCCCTCAGCGGCACCATGGCCATCAGCGAGACCTCCCTGCGAGACGTCCTGCTGTTCGCCTTCGACCAAATCAACGCCCAGGGCGGCGTGCTCGGGCACAAGATTGAGCCGGTGGTCGTAGACGGCGCGTCCAACTGGCCACTCTTCGCCGAGAAGGCCAAGGAGCTGCTCGAACAGGACAAGGTGCCCGTCGTCTTCGGCTGCTGGACCTCGGTGAGCCGCAAGTCCGTCCTCCCCGTCTTTGAGAAGGACAATGGCCTGCTGTTCTATCCCGTGCAGTTCGAGGGGGAAGAGCTATCCAAGGACATCTTCTACACGGCCGAGGCCGTCAACCAGCAGGCCATCCCCGCGGTCGACTACCTCCTCGCCCAGGGTGTGAAGAAGTTCTACCTCATCGGCACCGACTACGTCTATCCGCAGACCACCAACCTGATCCTCTACAAGTACCTCCTGCTGCACGGCGTCCCGATCCAGAACATCGGCGGCGGCCTGCGCAAGGGGTCGGACGGCAAGGTGATGTCCGCCGGCAAGTACGTGCCGTTCGGATACACCGACTTCCAGCAGATCGTCGCGGACATCAAGCAGTTCGCCGCCAGCGGCGATGCCTGCGTGATCAACACGATCAACGGCGACTCGAACGTTCCGTTCTTCAAGCAGATCGTCGCCGCGGGCCTGAGCCCGTCGGACTGCCCGGTCGTCTCGTTCAGCCTTGCGGAGGATGAGCTCCGCAGCATGCCGACCCGCAATCTCGTGGGCGAACTTGGCTGCTGGACCTACTTCCAGTCGTTGAAGACGCCGGAAAACAAGGCGTTTCTCAAGAGTTGGAATGCCTGGCTGGCCACCGAGAATTACCCCGGTGTCGTGAAGGAACACCGCGTCGTAGACAGTCCGATGGTGCTGTCCTACGACGGCGTCTATCTTTGGAAGGCGGCGGTCGAGAAGGCCGGCTCCTTCGACGTGGACAAGGTCCGCAAGGTGCTTGAGTCGGGCACGATCAGCTTCGACGGTCCCGGCGGAAAGATCACCGTCCAGGGCGATCACTACACGACGAAGAACGTGTACATCGGCGAGACGAAGGCCGACGGCCAGTTCCGCATCCTGAAAACCTTCGATCAGGTCGCCGGCGCGCCCTTCATCCTCAAGGGCCTCGGCGAACAACTCGCCGCGAAGGGCATGTAACCCGCCCCGCGCCAGGCGAGCTCCCACATCACGGCCCAGTTTGCCCGGGCGCCCGAGCGGCGCCCCGGTGGGCGGCCCAGAAAAGGTTTCTCGTTCAGGGGCGGAGGTTCATACCACCGCCCCTTTTTCCAGTCCATGAATCCCCTCCCACGACCCATTCTTTTTCTCCTTCTCACCCTCGGTCTCCTTACTCCGCGCCTGCTCGCGGGGCCTGGGACGGAGGCCGAAGTCCGTCACGACCTCGTGCTGACCCTGCTCAGCCACGGACCCGAGCGGCATGAGCTGCTGCACCAACTCGCGCGCTCCGGCTCCAAGGTGGCCGCGTCGGTCCTCACCTCGTGGACGCGAGGCGAGATCTATGCCTACCGGACACCCGGCGGTAAGACGATCCCTGTGACGCTCGAGGAGCAGGAGGACGCGAAGGGCCTGGCCCGCGCGATCCGCATCGACACAGGCGCGGTCCTGGTCGACGCAAAGGGGAAGGCCCTGAAGTTCGACGACAGCACGCTGGACACGATCGACACCGACATGCGGCTGCGCATGGACATCCAGCAGGCGATCGACGTGTTGTCGCTGGCCAGTCCGGTACCGGACGAACGACGCTCGGCTGCGGTGAAGCTGGGCAACTCGGGCAAGATGGCGTATCTGCCCTATCTTGAGGAGCGGCTCACGGAGGAAAAGATCGCCGACGTCCGGCGCACGATCGAGGAGGCTATCGCAACGCTCAAGCTCGGTTCCTCCGATCCTTCGGTCCAGATCAAGGCGGCCCGGAACCTGGCGCGCCTGAACGCGCTGGGCGCCGTGGACGTGCTCACGCAGTTTGTCGCGAACAAGTCGGCCGATCCCGACGCCCTCGCGGCCGCGCGCATCGCGCTGCGCTCCATCCAGGAGCACATCTCGCTGGTCAATTTCTTCGGCACCCTCTTCCGCGGCGTGAGCCTCGGCTCCATCCTGCTGGTCGTATCGCTCGGCCTGGCGATCACCTTCGGTCTGATGGGCGTGATCAACATGGCTCACGGCGAAATGATCGCGGTGGGCGCCTACACGGCCTACCTCGTCGAGAATATCTTCGGCTCCGGCATCACCCTGCCCTTCTTCGGATTCGGCCTGCACGTGCCGGGGCTGCATGCGACGGGCTCGTTCTACGAAAGCAATTTTATCTTCGCGATCCCCGCGAGCTTCGTCACCGCGGCCATCGCGGGCCTGGTGCTCGAGCGGCTCGTGATCCGCTTCCTCTACCGTCGGCCGCTCGAGTCGCTGCTCGCGACCTGGGGCGTCTCGCTGGTCATGCAGCAGGGCTTCCGGATGGTGTTTGGCGCAAACAACGTGCAGGTCGACTCCCCCTCCTGGCTGCTTGGGCACTTCAGCATCGATGACGTGATGTTTGGCTACAACCGCGTGTTCGTGGTGGGTTTTGCGATCGCGATCGTGCTGGGGACCTGGCTGCTGCTGACGAAGACGCCGCTCGGCCTGCTGATCCGCTCGGTCATGCAGAACCGCCGCATGGCCTCCTGCATGGGCGTGCGCACCGACTGGGTGAACATGCTCACGTTCGCCTTCGGCTCGGGCCTCGCGGGCCTGGCAGGAGCCTTTCTTTCGCAGATCGGAAATGTCGGACCGAGCATGGGTCAGACCTATATCGTCGACAGCTTCATGGTCGTGGTGGTTGGCGGTGTCGGCAGCATCGTGGGCACGGTGTATGCGTCGCTCGGCATGGGAAGCGCCGACCAGGTGCTGCAGCAGGTCCTGGGTTCGCCCGTGCTCGGCAAGATCATCGTGCTGTGCTTCATCATCCTGTTCCTGCAGTGGAAACCGGGCGGTCTTTTCGCGACCCGCAGCCGCAACCTCGATTGAACCATGCGCTCGGAACGTTCCCGCTTTGAATTGTGGTTCCTGGCGCTGTTCGCGCTGGTGATCCTCGTGATCCTGCCGGGCCTGAATGCGTTCACGTCGGCGGCCAGCGCGCTGCATGTGAGCGATTTCACGATCAACCTGTACGGAAAATACCTGTGCTACGCGGTGCTCGCCATCAGCGTGGACCTGCTCTGGGGCTACACGGGGCTGCTCAGCCTCGGGCAGTGCCTGTTCTTCGCGCTGGGAGGGTATGCCTTCGGCATGTACCTGATGCTGATGATCGGAAAGCTCGGGCAGTACCACAGCAACCTGCCCGACTTCATGGTCTTCCTGGGCTATCCGAGGCTGCCCGCGCACTGGGTCCCCTTCCGGCATTTCTGGTTCGCCGCGCTGGCGGTCATGTGGGTCCCCGGCCTCGTGGCCTACATCTTCGGCTTCCTGGCCTTCCGCTCGCGCATTCGCGGCGTCTATTTCTCGATCCTGACGCAGGCGCTCACGTACGCGGCCTGCCTGATGTTCTTTCGAAACGATTTCACGTTCGGAGGAAACAACGGGCTGACGGATTTCAAGTTCGTGCTCGGCTACGACCTGAGAAGCGCGGCGACGCAGCGGGTGCTGTACCTCCTGACCGGCGTGCTCCTGTTCGCGACCTACGGGTTCTGCCGCTGGCTCACGTCGTCGAAGTTCGGCAAGGTCCAGCGTGCGATCCGCGACAGCGAGAACCGTGTGCTCTTTTCCGGATACTCGACTCCCAACTTCAAACTCTTCGTCTTCGTGGTGTGCGCGGTGATCGCCGGTCTCGCCGGGGCGCTCTATGTGCCGCAGGTGGGCATCATCAACCCGAGCGAGATGGCCACGGACAAGTCCTTGGAGGTTATCGTCTGGGTGGCCGTCGGCGGACGCGGCACGCTGATCGGACCGATCATCGGAGCCATCGTCGTCAATGCGATCAAGAGCTGGGCCACGCGCGCCTTCCCCGACCTGTGGCTCTTCATCCTAGGCGGCATGTTCATCCTGGTCGTCCTCTTCCTGCCCGGCGGCATCGTGAGCCTTCCGGAGCGCCTCGGCGAACTGGCCCGGAAATTCCGTCGCGCCCGCGCGGCCGTGCCCGAACCCGTGGCCGACTCCGCCGAGGCGAAACCCGCCCCCGAACCCGACCGCACATGAGCCACCCGATTCTCAACGTCGAGGACGTCACGAAGACCTACGACGGGTTCAAGGCCATCTCGAACCTGACGTTTTACCTGTTCAAAGGCGAGTTGCGCACCGTCATCGGTCCGAACGGGGCCGGCAAATCCACGTTCTTCGACCTGCTGACAGGACGGGCCAAGCCGGACTCCGGCACGATCGTCTTCGGCCAGAACACCGACCTGACCTCGATGAACGAGTATCAGATCAATCGGCTCGGCATAGGCCGGAAGTTCCAGACGCCGTCGGTCTATACCGATCACACCGTCTGGGAAAACCTCCTGCTGTCGCTCAAGGGGCCGCGCGGCGTGTTTGCCACGCTGTTCAGCCGGACTACCGCCGCCCAGCGCGGGCGCATCGACGAGCTGTTGGAGACCATTCGCCTGGGTGAGAAACGCCACTGGCTCGCGGGTCAGCTCGCCCACGGTGAAAAGCAGTGGCTGGAGATCGGCATGCTGCTGGCCCAGGAGCCCGAGGTGCTGCTTGTGGACGAACCCGCCGCGGGCATGACCGACGAGGAGACCGCCCGCACCGGCGAGCTTTTGATCAGCCTCGCCGGCAAGCACACCATCGTGGTGGTCGAGCACGATATGACCTTCGTGAAGCAGATCGCACGCGACGGGACCGTGACCGTCCTGCACCAGGGCAGCGTGCTGTGCGAGGGAACCTTCGATTTTGTCCAGAGCCACCCGCGGGTCCGCGAAGTGTATCTCGGACGCGGAAAATAGTCCTCACCCGACATGCTTTCACTCACCGGAATCCAGGCCGACATCGGCGGCTCACGCATCCTTCGAGGCTTCGATCTTGAGGCGGCAGGAGGCCAGGTCGTGTGCCTGATGGGGCGCAATGGCGTTGGCAAGACGACCACGTTGCGCACGATCATGGGACTGCTCCCCCTGCGCGATGGCACCATCACCCTGGCGGGTGAACCGCTCGACGGTCTCCGCACCGACCAGCGCGCGCTGCGCGGCATCGGCTACGTTCCCCAGGGCCGCGATATCTTTCCGCATCTCACCGTGGAGGAAAACCTGCAGATCGGTCTTGTCGTCCATCGCCGCGGGCGCGCCTCGGACGCCGCCTCCCTGGAACGGGTGTACACGCTGTTCCCGGTGCTCAAGTCCATGCTGGCGCGCAAGGGCGGCGTGCTCTCCGGCGGACAGCAGCAGCAACTCGCCATCGCGCGCGCCCTGCTCACCCAGCCCAAGCTTCTCATGCTCGACGAGCCCACCGAGGGCATCCAGCCCTCGATCATCGACGAGATCGGCGACACGATCAAACGCCTGAAGTCGGACTCAGGCCTCACCATCCTGCTTGTCGAACAGTATGTTGATTTTTGCCGTGAAGTGGGCGACCAGTTCTACGCCATGGACCGCGGTACCGTCGTCGCCTCCGGTCCCATCTCCGACCTCACCGACGACGTCGTGAAACGCCACCTCCAGGTCTGACCAACCAAGCCGATTCAAGACAGGGAACAGAAGGTAACGAAGCGTTCTGCCCCAAATCACGCCAAGGGAAACAGCTCCACCCTACAGAACCCCAGCCATGGAACCCCGACTCTGCTAATCGAAGCACGCTTCGCTTCCCGCTTCTCGATTCTTCCCCCCATGCACCTCACCCCCCGCGAACGCGAAAAACTCCTCGTCGTCACGGCCGCGGACCTGGCGCGCCGTCGCCAAGCCCGAGGACTCAAGCTCAACTACCCCGAGGCGGTCGCCATCATCACCTACGAGATCATGGAAGGTGCCCGCGACGGGAAGTCCGTGGCCGAGCTGATGAGTTTTGGCACGACGATCCTCAAGGTTTCGGACGTGATGGAGGGCGTCGCCGCGATGATCCACGAAGTCCAGGTCGAGGCCACCTTCCCCGACGGCACCAAGCTCGTCACCGTGCACAATCCGATCCGCTGACCATGATCCCCGGCGAAATCATCCCCGCGGCCGACACCGCACCGCTCGAGTCCAACCTTGGGCTCGAGACGAAGGCGGTCTCGGTGGCCAACACCGGCGACCGCCCCATCCAGGTGGGCTCACACTTCCATTTTTTCGAGGTCAACGGCGCCCTTCGCTTCGACCGCTCCGCCGCGCGCGGCTTCCGCCTCAACATTCCCGCAGGCACCGCCGTGCGGTTCGAGGCGGGCGACACCAAGTCCGTGGAGCTCGTCGCCTTGTCCGGCGCCCGCGAAGTCTTCGGCCTCAACGCCCGCATCAACGGCAAACTCGACTGACCCCGCCATGCCCCTCCGACTCACCCGACGCCAATATGCCGAGATGTTCGGCCCCACCGTGGGCGACCGTGTCCGGCTCGCGGATACCGAGCTTTTCGTGCAGGTCGAGCGCGACCTCGTCGCCGAGGGCGGCGGTTACGGAAACGAGATCAAGTTTGGCGGCGGAAAGGTCATCCGCGACGGCATGGGCCAATCGCCCACCGCGCTCGACGCGGAGTCGCTCGATCTCGTCGTCACGAACGCGCTCATCCTCGATCCGGTGCTCGGGGTCATCAAGGCCGACATCGGAATCAAGCATGGCCTGATCGTGGGCATCGGGCACGCGGGCAATCCCGGCATCCAGCGCGGAATCGGCTCGGTTTACACCGACCACCGGACGGGCCGGAAAAACCCTATGATCGTCGGCGCTGCCACGGAGGTGATCGCGGGCGAGGGCTGTATCGTGACGGCCGGCGGCATCGACTCGCACATCCATTTCATCTGTCCCCAGCAGATCGACGAGGCGCTCTCCTCGGGCGTCACCACGATGCTCGGCGGAGGCACGGGCCCGGCCACCGGGACCTTCGCGACGACCTGCACGCCCGGCGCCTGGAATCTGCACCGCATGCTCGAGGCCGCGGAAGCCTATCCGATGAACCTCGGCTTCCTGGGCAAGGGCAACTGCGGCACGCCCGGGCCGCTGCGCGAACAGGTGCGCGCGGGTGCCATCGGGCTGAAACTGCACGAGGACTGGGGCACCACGCCTGCGGCGATCGACGTGTGCCTCGGGGTCGCCGACGAGTTCGACGTCCAGGTCGCCATCCACACCGACACGCTCAACGAGGCCGGCTTCGTCGAGGACACGATCGCAGCGTTCAAGGGCCGCACGATCCATACATTCCATTCGGAGGGCGCGGGCGGCGGCCACGCGCCCGACATCATCCGTGTCTGCGGCGAGGCCAACGTCCTCCCCTCGTCGACCAACCCGACGCGTCCGTTCACTGTGAACACGATCGACGAGCACCTCGACATGCTCATGGTCTGTCACCACCTCGACTCGAAGATTCCCGAGGACGTCGCCTTCGCGGAGTCGCGCATCCGTCCCGAGACGATCGCCGCCGAAGATTGCCTGCACGACCTGGGCGCGATCTCCATGACCTCGTCGGACTCGCAGGCGATGGGGCGCGTGGGCGAAGTGATCATTCGCACCTGGCAGACCGCCCACAAGATGAAGCTGCAGTTCGGCGCCCTCTCCGGCACCGCGCATCCGGCTGCGGACAACTTCCGCGTGCTGCGCTACCTGGCCAAGTACACGATCAACCCGGCGCTCGCGCACGGAATGGCCCACGTGGTCGGCTCGCTCGAGGTGGGGAAACTCGCGGATCTCGTCGTGTTCAAGCCCGCGCTCTTCGGCGTGAAACCCGAACTCGTGCTGAAGGGCGGCTTCATCGCCTGGGCCAACATGGGAGATCCGAACGCGTCGATCCCCACGCCCCAGCCCACCTTCTACCGCCCGCAGTTCGGCGCGGCCGGACGCGCCCTTGGGTCGACCAACATCACCTTTGTCAGCCAGGCGGCCGCGGAGAACGGCGTGCTCGCCGGTCTCGGCCTGCGCCGCCGGCTCGAACCGGTGCGCCGCTGCCGCAAGGTCGGAAAGAAGGACATGGTGCTGAATGATGCGCTGCCGCACATCGAGGTCGATCCCGAGACCTACACCGTCAAGGCCGACGGCCGCGTGCTGACCTGCGAACCCGCCAAGGTGCTGCCGATGGCGCAGCGCTATTTCCTGTTTTGAGAAACGCGCCGGAATCTTGAACAGAAAAAAACGAAGGGAACGAAGCGGGTCCTGGTCGGCGTCGGCAGATTTTCATTGCGAATGCCTTCCTGATAGATCGAAAGACCCGCTGAACCAACCTGCATCCGGATACGTCGTTACCTTCGGTTCAATCCCGCCTTGAATTCGACATCCCTTTCATCCCCTCCATCCCTGTTAAAATAGAGTTCGTCTCTGTATCCCCAATCAAAACTTTCTTCGTTCCCTTCGCTGCTTCTGTTCAATCCACTCCCGTTTTTCCCGATGCTCCATCTGATCCATTCCCCCGTCGCCGCGCCGGACCCGGCGCTTCCGGTGGTCGCGTTGCGCGCCGAACGTCTCCAGGTCGCCAAGCGTCGGTGGCGCGGTGTGGCGGACGATGGGGTTGAGTTTGGTTTCGAACTGGAGCATCCGCTCCGGCATGGAGACACGGTGTTTCAAACCGACGCCGTGCGCTACGTGCTGCAGCAGCAGCCCGAGGCGCTGCTCGAGGTGGCGCTGGACATGCCCCCGTCCGCTGCGGCCGGCCTCGGCTGGGCCGTCGGCAACATGCATCTGGAGCTGTGCTCGGAACCCGACCGCCTGCTCGCCCTCGACGAGCCTGCGGTGAGGCAGCTTTTCGAACGGCTCGGAGTGCACGCTCATCCGGTGACGGAGGTCTTCCGGCCGGGACATTTCGCGCGCGGCGACCACCACGTCCATGAGCTCGGCCACAGTCACAAACACTGACGCCGCCTGGATCGCCGGGCTCCTGCAGGCCGGAGACTCGTATTATCCGACCGGGGGATACGCGCACTCTTTCGGTCTGGAAGGCCTTGTCCAGGAGGGTGTGGTCCGCGACCGCGACACGCTGCGGGCCTTTCTCGACCTCACGGTGCTGCCGGCGCTTCGTCATGCGGAGCTCCCGCTCGCGGCGCACGCCTGGCGTGCCCTCGGCGTGCCCGACTGGGAGGCGGTGGGTGAGCTGTGCCGCCTGTCCTCGGCGCTGAAGGCGCCTCGCGAATTGCGCACCGCCTCGGAAAACATCGGGCGCCAGCGTGCGGAGCTGGCTGCTGGGCTTCATGACTCGGCGCTCGCGCGCGACTTCGTGGCGCGCGCCGGCGCCTGGCCCGGCTCCTCTGCCGTTGCGGCGGCCCTGGAAGGCCGCGTGCTTGGTGCGCCCCTGGCCGGGGTGCTCACCGGACTGTTTTATTCGACCGTGGCGGCCGTGCTCGCGGCCGCGATGAAGATCCTGCGCATCGGCCAGAATGCGACGCAGGCGCTGCTGACCGGTGCCCTGGCCCGCGCTCCCGAGCTGATCGCCGCGGCCGAGGTGACACCCCTTGAGCGCATCGGTTGGTCCAATCCCTGGCTCGACATCGCCTCCGCCCGCCACGAAACCGCCGACTCCCGCCTTTTCATCTCATGAGAAGAAGCGAGGAGCGGGAATCGCGAATGAAGGTTGCGGCATCCCGCAGGCGCGGGATGCGGTGACATCATTCTCACTCCTCGCTCCTCGCTCCTCGATTCCCTCCCTCGCACCCTGATCTCCATGTCTTCCTCCCGTCCTCCCCGAATCGGCATCGGCGGCCCCGTGGGCTCCGGCAAGACGATGCTCTGTCTGCGCCTCTGCCAGAAGCTCCGCGAGCGTTACTCGAT
>JAJXYI010000584.1:0-3823 GCA_021780625.1 bacterium
GAAGCCCGTTTCGGATCAGTTCTGCGTATGGGTTGGGACCCACTACGATTTCATGGAAAACCAGCCGGCTCTGCCGCTCGGCACGAACGCCGTCCCGGCGCATAAGGTCGGCCGTGGTGGTGTATGGCACCAAAACGTCTCCGCTGACGCGGAAGCGTTTCGCTACCCTCCCACGCAGCTTCGCAATCGGGCCCGTGGGATCCTCTTGGAACACAAACCGGAACTCTCGCTCGTCGCTGAATGCCTCGTCCTTCATCATCGACAGCAGTTCAACGAAGTGCGCACGGGTGATCGACTCGTAGGCACTGGATTGCACATTGCCGGCCTCGCAATCCCGATCGCGGAGCGCTGCCCAGTCGTGAAAGAAGCCTTTAAGCAAACCTTCTTTGACCTCCGGATTGTAGATCACAGGAGCCGGGGAGAGCTCATGGGGGAATCCCAGGCCTTGGAGAAATGCAGATGGCTCGATGCCGATGGCGACCCCCGCGTGGTCACGCCCATAGCCCTTCCATTGCGTCAGGCTGTCACGCGCGGATGAAAGGCAGAACACACAGACCCGTGGTTGCCACCCGGGCGCAAGGTCGAGGAGCCCCCGGAGGGCCGTGGCGGTCTCGGGTGTTGCTCCGATTACCGCCGAATCAAAGACCCGGCGCGCGAGCTCAACGCCATGGCGTATCTCCGAGGCGTCATTCAGATATGCATAGTCCGTTAGCCACAGCTCTTGCGTCTCGACAATGTTCTTGAACGCGGGCAGTGTGGTGTAGTGATATACGCAGTTTCCAGTCGCGACCGACCGCTGCACCCGCCCAAGCTCGTGGTTCCGTAGCTGAACCGCCACTTCCCACCAACCGCATTGCGGGTCGTGCCAGAAGTACCGTCGTCTCCCATCGAACGAATCCAGGGCCCCGCGCTCCCAGGTGATCCGGTCCGGTGAACCAGAGAGGTGCTCGACGAGGGTGTCCTTCTCGATGCCGTTCCGACAGCCGGCCCAAGGGCAGGGCAGCGAAGGTTCGAAACCGCTGATATGCTCCGGGCAAAAGCTCACATCGTCATCTTACGCGCCAGCGGCGCGGGTGCAAGGCCTGCGCTGCTTGAATGGATGTCAAATCTGTACCGAATGTCGCCGCCTCACCATCTTGATCTCCGATGAACCAAGCCTGTTAGGCAAACCGCCTCTCCGGTGCGTGGGTGGTCGGCCAGGCACGGGTTGGGGACGGCGGGCGAATGGCCGGTATTGCGCTGGCCATTGGCGCCCAGTGACCGGAGCCCGGCCATGTCGTTGGCGTGGTTTGCGCGATCCGCCTTGGCCACGCTAGGACGGCATCGGTGAGGCTGGTTCTTCTGGTCGGGGAAGGGGGAGAGGTGCTTGCCGGAATCCGTCCGAACCCAGGCCCGCGTTACCGACCCAAGAGCGTTAGCTGCTGATTGCCGGCTCGGATAGGGACGCGAGCCTTCGCCCTGCCTCTGCGCGGATAGGTCCCAGGTCGTCTCGGCACGCAGTGGCAGCGAGAAACGACTCGAAGTCCTGTCGTGCGAGGCCACGATCGAGATGCTCATTTACCACTGCAAGTGCAAAGAGTAGCTCCTGCCTTCCTGAGTTCTGTGCATGCACCGCCTGCAAGAATCTGACCACCTGGAACAGCATCTCGGTTCCCCAGGGCCCCCGGCGTTCAGCCTGACGATACAGGGGACCAACGCGAGAGTAGTCACGGGCCCACAATGCGAGAAAGGCCCTGGAGAGGAACGGTGCAGGATCCGCCGGGGAGCATGCTCGAGAGGATTCGACAAGCCGCAACGCGTCGTCGATTCGACCGAAATGGAAAGCGAGCGTTGACTTAGCTAGATCGAGGCTGCCGGGAGTCCTCGAGAGGTTAGTACACTCGTCCGCGAGGCTCTCACATTCGTGAGCGGCGCCGTCCACCCCGCGATCGGTGATCCGATCTACGACCTCTCGCTCGTAGAGGTCCATCAGCTGCCGGTAGCGTACCTGGAGTAGCAAATCTCTGACCGTGTCAGAAAATCGTAGGAAGCCCTGCGAACGCCGCAGTTGCGGGGCTCTAGTTTGGGTCCACTCGTATAGCGGGACCAGGAGGCGCACGGCCCCTGGCAGGTCTCCGTCGATGGCAAGGACAAGGCTGAGGGCAAACATTGCGGCCTCAGTGACGCTCGCGGCCACAAGATCCACACCCAGAAAGGTATGGTCCTCCGAAAACAGCCACTGCCGCCCGAGGAAGGCTGGGGCAAGAGTGGCACAAACGCCCGGTAGTTCACTTGACTCCAAAGGTCGGTGACGCATGGTGAAGTTCACACTCTTGAAGCCGGCCACGTTCTTCCCAGAAAGGGTGCCGGTTCCGACCGTTCCCCAAACAATCAGCCGCGCCCCTGATACGTCGAGGGCCCGCGTCGCCTCCTCGCGGGTCGTGATGGCTTGATTCTTGGGGAGGAGATACGTGCGGACGAGCCCCTTAGGGTTCTGTTTGGCGATTTGCGACACCAGCGCAATGTGGAGCCGGCGCACGAGGGCGTGAACCTCTTCGGCGGCGGAGGCTGCGAAGAGGACCCCTGTCGCAGCGCGCCGTACGGTTGGAACGCCTCGCCAGAGCAGCCATCGAATTACGATCGCCAGCCAGGCAAATATAAAGACGCCGATGACGACGATCGCTCGCGCCTCGTTGGCCATAGGCGGCGCGACTAGGCCGAGCGATGTTCCAGCCCACTCGAGCGCACGTAGACAATAGAGCGCCACGGGGGTCACGGCAAGAAGGAGTGTGGCCAGAGCCCATACCGTAGTGCGCTCGTCCATCGTCTTGCGGACGCGTTCGACTAGGTCACTCATGGATTCACTCCTATGCACCGAAACCTGATGCTAAGACGGAATCGAAGCCTCCATCGGGACAGCGGAAACCAAGACCTGGCTCGGAACTACAGACCCCCGCGGCGGCTGCGGGCCGGGCGCCCGCCGCCAAGAAGCGGTGCTCCGCAAGCCTGCTCGCAGGTTCATCCGAAATGTACCACGGCCCTACAGACGACGAAAGGTACCTCCACATCTCCTGCGGCGTTGAGATGGACTGCTTGTTCCCAGCGTACCACTTCCGCGCGTATCGACAGTGGCGCTGGGGGGAGGTCGACACAGGTACGACAGGGATCCCACGTCCAGGCGAAGCCGCCCGGTCGGCCAGCGGCGCGGCTGTCCCCTGTGAGCCTGAGTTGACAGGCTTGCGCCACCGCCATCGAGGTATGCGGGTCCGACCGACAAGTGGGGGGTTGTCTGGAGCAAAAACAAGATATATATTGTGAGTGAGATGGAACTCCAGCGGATCCTCGCGCTGGCCGATGGCCCACCGAAGACCGCGGCGCTCGCGGCGTGGGTGCAGGCTCTGTTCCCGGTGGGGAGCACGCCCGTGCTCGTCGGCGGCGCGGCCGTCGAGCTCTACACCGGAGGCGCCTACGTGACAGGGGATCTCGACTTCGTCGGGCACGTCCCCGCCGCGGTTGCAGGGAGGCTGGCCGCTGCAGGATTCTCCCGCGCCGGGCGGCACTGGCTGCACGAGCCGGGCCAGGTCTTCATCGAGTTCCCTGGCGAGGCGCTCGGACCTGGCGAGGAAAGCGTCCGGCTGCGTGTCGGTGATGTGGACGTGGTGACAATCAGCCCGGAAGACGCCGTCGCCGACCGGCTGAGCGCGTGGCAACACTGGCGCTCAATGGTTGACGGGGTCAACGCCTGGCTCCTGTTCGGGGCGCAGCGGCGCGGTCTCGATCGTGCGCGCCTACGAGAGCGTGCGGCAGCCGTAGACGCCGAGGACGCGTTGCGCGCGCTGTTCGC
>JAJXYI010000584.1:3833-4117 GCA_021780625.1 bacterium
GCCGCCTGGGGACGAGGGAAGCCACGGAGGAGGAACTCGAGCGATGGGCGCAGGAGGGACCATGAGGACCGTGACCGGTGCCGAACCCGGACTCAAGCGGATCGCGAGCCCCCGGCTGTCGAGGACGCGCCCCCGCGCCTTCCCCGAGTGGCAGGCGCTGCGGCGTTGGGGCAAGCTGCCCCCGTGGGAGGAGGGGGTCGCCGGCTACCTGCTCCGCGCAATGCGCGCTCGAGTCGGTCTCACGCAGCGCGAGCTGGCGGCTCGCCTCGGCGTCTCGCAACAGG
>JAJXYI010000523.1 GCA_021780625.1 bacterium
GTCGTCACCGACCTTCACGTATCCGCGGTCCAGCTCGAGCTTCACCGCCGGGGCGAGCACGCCGTCGAGATTCGGCACCACGCCGATCGCCGAGAGGAGCAACTCCGCTTCGACTTCGGTCTTCTTGTCGCCTGCGACCAGATCGACTTTCACGGACGATTTTCCGACCCGGAAATTCTCGCACTTGGTGCCGGTGTGCACCGCGATTCCCTGCTTTTCGAACGAGCGCTGGAGGACCTTGGAGACCTCCTCGTCTTCGACCGGAAGCACCTGGTTGAGCATCTCGACGAGCGTCACCTTTGCGCCGAGCGAATTGTAGAAATAGGCGAACTCGACGCCAATCGCGCCCGCGCCAACGACGATGACCGACTTCGGAAGCACTTTCGAGGCAAGCGCCTCGCGGGAGGTCATCACGCGGGTGCCGTCAACCTGGACGCCCGGGATCTGGCGCATCCGGCAGCCCGTGGCGATCAGGATGTTTTTCGCCTTGAGAAACTTCCCCTTGGCCTCGCCCTCGACGATCGAAACCATGCCCGGAGCGCTGACCTGGGCTTTGCCGACGACGTAGTCGACCTTGTTTTTCTTGAACAGGAACTCGACACCCTTGGCCATCTGAGCCGCCACCGCGCGGGAGCGGTCGACCACCTTTTCAAAATCGAAGGTCACGTCCTTGGCGCTGAGACCGAACACGTCGGCTTTCTTGAACTTCTGGTAAAGCTCCGCGCTCTTGAGCAGCGCCTTGGTCGGGATGCAGCCCCAGTTGAGGCACGTGCCGCCGGCACGCTCCATCTCGATGCAGGCAACCTTCTTGCCGAGCTGCCCGGCGCGAATCGCGCCCGCGTAGCCGGCGGGACCGCCGCCAATGACGATGAGATCGTATTCCGTGTTTTCAGCCATGGTAGAAAATGACTTTGGTAAGACGGTCATCATCACCCAAGTGGCGGTCAAACGCAAACATCGCCCTGGAGGGGGCCTTCAACCACGCTAATGCCCGCAAGGCGGCGCGTTAGATATCGATCACATCGCCTCCGCCTGCCTGCGACGGTGGCGGGGGCCCGCGGCGACGCGGCGGCGGCGGCGGGCGGCGAAAGGCCGACAGCAGGAAGTTCGTTGCACTCACCACGAGCGACCCGCCCAGTGCCGAACCGAAGCTCGCGACGTGAAAGCCATCCACGAGGCGGCCAACCAGCATGAACAGCAGGGCGTTTATCAGGAACACGCCGATTCCGAGCGTCATCACGATGAACGGCAGCGCAAACAACATCAGCAACGGCCGGATGACTGCATTGAAGAAGCTGAGCAGGATCACCACCACCAGTAGCGGCACCGCGCCATCGCAGGAGAGCCCCGGGATCAGGTGAGTCGCCAGAGCAACGCCGATACCCAGCACGACCCAGCGCAGGAGCAGGTTGCGGAAGGATGGATTCATGTGCGCGGCGACCATCCCCCACCCGACCGCCTCCGTTCAATAGAAAAACGAGGCAGCGCCCGCAACAGGCCTTACGCGGCCGCCCGCTATCCCGTCACCTTTTGTCGTGATTTCAGCCACCTTGCGTGCAATCAACGAGGTACGCAGTTAATGAACCTCGTCGTCGTCCAGGATTATCTTCGCAGCGGGGGCACCGAGCGCCAGTCGGTCCTCCTGGCCGACGCCTTTGCCGAGCACGGGCACACCAGCACGCTGCTGACCTTCCGCCCGGGAGGGACGCTCAAGCCAACCCTGAACCACGCGAGGCACGTGGCGCTGCAGAGGTTCGACACGCGCCTCGACTGGTGGGCTCCTGGTCTCCTGCGAACACTCGTTTCCCTGCATCCCGATGCCGTGTTGTGCATGGGTCGGATGGCCAACAGCCGCGGGGCATCGATCAAGGCCGCGCTCACCCGGGCCTGCGTGATCGCGACGATGCGCACGGGAAAAGCGCTGCCCTGGCTGTACCGGCGCTCCCTGCTGGCGGCCGACCACGTGATCGCAAACAGTCGCGACGCGGTGGATACCCTCGTCGATGCGTACGGAGTCGATCGTGCGAAATGTTCGGCGATCGCAAACTCACTCGTGTTTCGCGAGTCTCGCGATGCCGCCTCACAGCGCGCGCGGCTGCGGGAAAAATGCGAAGCCGAGGCGTCGACCGTTGTTCTGCTGTGCGTTGCGATGTTCCGGCCCGAAAAGAACCAACGGGAACTCATCGAAATCGCCTCGGAGTTGCCGCGCACGATGGATTGGCAACTGTGGTTCGCGGGCGACGGCCCCGAGCTGGCGTCGTGCGAAAAGGTCGTCGACGAGCTCGGCCTCGGGCGGCGGGTCAGGTTTCTCGGTTGGATGAAGGATCCGACCCCCGCGTATGCCGCCGCCGACGTCGCCGTGCACGCCTCCCGCAGCGAGGCGCTCTCCAATTTCCTGATCGAAGCACAGGCACACGGCCTGCCGGTCGTGGCGTACCAGGCTCAGGGAAACCGCGAGTGCGTGGTGCCGGGGAACACGGGCCACATCGTCGCCCCCGGAAACGCCGACGCATTTCGTTCCGCCATCCTCGAATTCGCGTCAGCAGATCCCGCCGCCCGCGCCGGCCGCGCTGCACAGGCCCGGCGTTTCGCCCGGGAAAGTTTCGATCCCGACAAACAGATCCGCGCCTACCTGGCGCTGATCGAGCGCCTCTCCATCCGCTGACTTCCTCCGATCCGGCTGCGCTCCTCCCCCATGAGCCATCTCGACGAACTCAAACGTCAGCGTGCCTTGATTGCCCAGCACCTCGACTGGCTCGATCGCCAGATCGCCGCGGAGGCTGGAAGTTTCGAAGAGCCGCCGCCAACTGCCGCACCTGCGCCCGAGGCCGAAAACGACTTGCTCGCCGTGCCGGCGTCCTTCGTCGCCGAATCGCATCAGCGCGTGGGCGATGCCAGGCGCGGCTGCATGGTCGCGTTCGGACTTTTCCTCCTGTTGCTCGGGATCGCGACGGTCATCGTCTATTTCGTCGGCTACCGCCGGTGAGCAGACCGCCCCGTCCGGGGCTCGTCAGCTCTTCCTGGCCGCGCGCAAGGGTGCCTTTCGAACTGTCTTTCCATCGACCCAGGAGGCACCGACCAGCGTCGCGCGGGGGAACTCCTGCACACCGCATTCGTTGTTGTGAATCTGGCTCACGACCATGTCCACGGCCGCCTCGCCGGTCACAAAGTTGTGCTGGTTCATCCCTGCGATGTCCGGCCTCGTCTCCCGCCATTCCAGCTGGATGACGCCGACGTCCTCCGGCACCCGGAGCGAACGTGCGGCGAGCCACTGCAGCACGACGTTGTAGAGGGTGAAGATGATGTCCGGCTTGTGCTCGTCGAACCAGGCATTGAACACCTGGGAATCGCGTTCGCGGTCCATCGGCGCTGACAGGATCGGAATCTGCGCGACGGTCGGAAACGTGCGCTGCCCCGAGGTGAATCCGGCCGAAAAGCGGCGCTCGACCAGCGCATCGATCACGTCGTCGATCACGAGCCCGGGACGCGAATACCCAAGCCGCATCGCCTGTTCGAAGGCCATGAGCGCGAGGTTGTGATGATCCACGCAGCAAAACGACAGCGCCGGGTCGCGCGTCCGCACGCCCGTGACCACCGCAGGATAATGCTGCCATACCGGCAGGAGCGCGGGCGGCAGGCGGTTCTGGTCCATCAGGCCGACAAGAATGATGCCCCGGATGCCGCGCGCGGACAGGATCCGCAGCCAACGCTCAGCCGTGAGGTTTGGGTCGTGCAGCCAGAAGCGGTCAAAACTATAGCCGAGCTTCTGGGCACGCGTCTCACACCCTTCCACGTAGGTGGGAATCGTTGGATGGCTAGTCAGCGCCTTCGGGTCGCGGTTTGCATTTACAAGCGCCAGCTTCGACTGGAAGCCTGCCGTGCGGCTCGCCCTAAGCTGGGCCATCAGTTGGGACACGATCGCGTTGGGCTGATACCCCATCTCCTCGGCCGTTTTCCGAATCAGGGCACGGGTCGCCTCGGGGATTTGGGGGTTTCCGCGCAAAGCCAGAGAGACGGTATTTTTTGAATACCCTACTTTCTCGGCGATGTCGCTCAGGGTTACGCGTCGCATGGAAAAGCGCAGATTACTGTAACATCGCCGCCGGCGTGCA
>JAJXYI010000319.1 GCA_021780625.1 bacterium
CCGTAGGAGTGGTTTCCCAGCAGCCTCAGGATCTGGGCGAAATTGCTCTCCCGTCCCTTGGCGAGGTCGAGGACCAGCGGCAGGAGGAAGGTCAGGACGATGCCGAGCGACCACAGGTGCGCGCGTCGGAAGGCGCGCCACGGGGAGCGGGGGGCATCGCCTGACCGCCGGAGGTGCCAGGCGAGCCCCGCGTAGGCCAGGCAGGACAGCGCGAGGACGAACAGTGGTTGTGCCACGTGGCCGTGGACGAGGAAGGAGCCGCTCAGCGCCAGCCACGGCAGATGCCGGCCGCGTCCCGAACCGACGGATACGCTGGCCACCCAGAACGCCAGGAACGGCACCAGGAGCACATGCGGCGGCCAGATGCTGGTGAACGCGCCGCCAATCGCGCCGAAATGCAGCGCGGCCGCGACGAGGCAGAGGCCGGGAAACAGCGGCGCCGTGATCCACGAGGCCGCGAGGGTGATCGCGAGGGCGAAAAACGCGGACTGAAGGGCCAGGCCCGCCAGCTGGTGGGCCATGTGCGGGGGCATGCCCGTGGGAATGACGTCGCAAAGCAGGCGTTCCGCGGCGGCGTAAACGTAGAAAAACGCCGGTCCCGGATGGTGAAAATGGAAGCGCGAATAGTTGCCGTAGATCTCGCCCAGGTGCCCGGCCTGGTCGATCTGAAGCGCGTTCACCGCGGCATCGCCCTGCTCATGGTAGGGCGTGGAGAAATAGTGCCACCAATTGATGACGGCGATGAGCACGAACGTCCCCACGAATAGACGCAGGAAGAGACGTCGTGGAGCGGCTTGGCTGGTGGAGTCCACGATGCGATCACCGTGGTGTCTCCCCGCGCGCTTGTCGAGGAGATGACCGCGGAGGTTCCCGACCGCGCGTGTCCGGTCGACGCCTCAGCGTCTCGGGCGTCGCAAGGCCGTGGCGCCGCGGCGTCCGCGGTTGAACGCGTCGCGTGCTCCCAGGATCCCGTCGACCACGCAGTCCGCGTATTCCCTGAAAATGCTCTTGAAGGGATGACCGGCGATGATCCTCACCCCGGCGTAGTCGCCCGCAAGCAGCCGTGCGAGGGTCTCGGCCTGGTTCATGAAATAGGGCTCGGTGACGACGACCGGACCATCGTGCTCGCGGTTGAAATCCAGGTTTCGCGCGACGACGTAGAGGTTGCCCTTCTCCACGACCCGGGTGGTGGCCGAATTGCCGTAGAGGACGGGTGGATACCCGGTGACCTGGCGAAAGCGCTCGGCGATGGACAGGGCCACCGCCTTCTCGAGGGGCGCCACGTTCTCGAAAACCTTGGTCAGGAGGCGCATTCTCTGCTCGGGGTCGCGCAGCTCGGAGGGCAGGTAGGCGCCGTCGACGAAGAAGATGTTCCGGTTGGTTCGCGCTAGCTTTCCCTGGGAGCTGTCGGGCGTCGCGTCGTGCTGGAGCACGATCGTGAGGTCAGGCCGGAACTCACGGCGCACGAGGGCGGCGCGGGCGCGGGTCTCGAGGGTCTTGGTGAGCAGGATTCCCGCGGAGGCGCGGAGGGCGCCGGGCGTGCGGGGCACATGGTCGACAAAGCGCACCCGCAGCGCCTCCGGCAGGCTGTCGGGCCGGTCGCGCAGGATCCGCTCGACAACGGTGAGCAGGTGCTGGCGGGCGATCGGAAGGATCGGCTCGGTGGTGTCGCGCACGAGGAACACCTCCGCGCCGAGCGCCTCGAGTTTTGTCCGCAGGATGCGGCCGACGACCACGTTGAGGTCGCCCTCCTGGATTCTGCCGTAGCCGGGAAATTCCGCGGAGCGGTCCTCCATTGTCGCCCAGGCTCCTCCGATGTCCGCGGGCTCGATCGCGATGCGCAGTCCCGCGAGCGGCCGGCCCGGCGCTCCGATCGGCGGGCGCCACGAGGCCTGGAGGCTGCGCGTCGACGTCCAGCGCGCGCGGGCGAAGCGCACGGTGACGAGCGGGGGGCCGCGGAAGCCCGGCTCGGCGTAGATCGAGACGCCCTCGTCGTTGATCCTCAGATACGCCCTGAGTCCCGACCACGGGTCGAAGACGCGCCCGAGCGAGTCCTCGAATTGGCGCCGGGTGACTGCCCCATTGAACCGGTCCAGCGCGCGCCAGTCCTCGGCTGACGGTTCGCGGATCAGTCTGTAGATCTCCGCCTCGCCCGTGCTGGAGGGCGCGGCCGGGGCGCGGGAGAGCCAGCCGGCGACGGTGATGCCGAGGATCGACATCATCCGGATCAAGTTCGCGAGCGGACGCGGGCCAGGGCGGCGGTGCAGGGGCTTGGTTGACGGCCGGGGGCGCATGCGAAGGGAGTCGGGGCGTGGTTGGCGGAGGAGAGCGGCCCGCCGGGAGCACACAGTGCATGAAAAGGGGGCCAAGGCAAAGGCCCGGATTCGATGCGGATTGAGTGCGCCGGTGTGGAGGACCGGCATCGGAGAAACCGAGCAGCTAAAATCGTTCCATCCGATCCGGCGCGTGCGCCGGGACACGGTTCATGCGGCGCGCCTGGTCCGGACGAGCGCGGCGACCCACGCGACCAGCAACACGCTGAGGAGCGGCACGATCCAGAGTGGGATCAAGCGATGGACCTCCGCCACGGGCAGGCCGTATCCGGACGCCAACCACGCATCCAGGCGCAGGTTGAGCGCTGCGAGTGCGATGCCGCAGGCGAGCCAGGTGCGCCTGCCCAGGCCGGCGGTCGCCTCGACCACTGACTTTCCACGGAAGGAAAGGACGGTCCAGAGGCCGAGTGCGAGCATGAGGGCCGCGATCGCGCCTGCGGCCGCAGCGTCGCAAGGCATGGCGACTGTGGCGAGGACGAGGGGCGCAGGGAAGGGCAGGCGTGGACGCAACTGAGGAAGGCAGGCAGGCGTGCGAAGTCGTAGCCTTCCGCTTTGCGGGAGCGAAGCTAGGCAAAACACAGGCTCCATAGTCGGCTGGAAGGGCAACGGTCGTGGCCCGCCTACGCGGCAAAGCCGACTACGGCGGGCAGCCTTCGTACGCCACTGCGTGGCTTGCTTTGGCTGGCTCCGCCAGCCGTAGCCTCCCGCTTTGCGGGAGCGAAGACTGGTGGACCAGACCGGATTCAAACCGGCGACCTCCTCGTTGCGAACGAGGCGCTCTATCAACTGAGCTACTGGCCCCCTTGGGAAAGAGGGGGACGTTTGTGGGCGACTCGACGGCGCGAGTAAACACCAATTTTTACGCTTCCGCATCCAGCGGAAGAAAGGCGACGATTTCACCTGTCCGTCAAACTTGGCCCCGAGTTTGCTGTTGATGGTTTGCGCCTGCCGGAGGTATACGGACAGACGCTAGTTAGAAATCATTACTCATCAGCTTAACCAAGGAGCTTGTTATGAAGAAGACGTCCACCAAAGCCCCAAAGACCCCCACCAAGGCCAAGACCGCCCCTGTCTCGGCCAAGTCCGTCGAAGCGAAGCCCACGGCTTCCGCCAAGACTGCCGCATCCAAGGTCACCAAGGCCAAGAGCGTCGAAAAGCCTGCCAAGCAGGCTCCTGCCGCACCGGTCATCAAGATCCCTGCTCCGGAGGAGGTTGTGCCGACCACCATCGTCGCCCAAATCGACGTCGGTTTCGGCAATCAGCTCTTCGTCCGTGGCGAGGGCGCCGGCCTGAGCTGGGAGAAGGGTCTGGCGATGGATAACGTCGCCGCCGACCGCTGGCAGGTCGTGCTCAAGGACTCAACCGCGCCGATCGTATTCAAGTTCCTGGTCAACGATCTGACCTGGAGCGCCGGCGACGACTACCTCGCGGCCCCGGGCGGCACGGCCACCTTCGTGCCGGTCTTCTGAGCCGCGCCGCGTCCGCGTCTCACCAGCCCCACTGGCGTTTCACGCGCAGGGGCTGGTAGAGGTTCGGGTCGAGCTCCTGGATGAACTGGCTTGGCGTGAGCAGCATCGCCGGGCCGCCCTTGGTATTCACCTTGGGATAACACAGGTAGAGCTCGTCCCGGGCGCGCGTCACTGCGACGTAGAACAGGCGCCGTTCCTCCTCGACGTCGCCGGACTCGATCGCGCGGCGCAGGGGAAACATGCCCTCGGCCAGGCCGATGATGAACACGGCCGCGTACTCGAGGCCCTTGGCCTGGTGGA
>JAJXYI010000398.1 GCA_021780625.1 bacterium
TGCGCCGAAAAGCGGACCGCGGTCCTACATCAGCTGGGGCATCGCGGTCGCCGTCAGGTGGAGGCGGCCGTTCTTGACGCCCTTGGTGGCGGTGAGCTCGTCGGCGAGCCTGCGCAAGGTCTCCACAGGCCCCTGGACAAGCAGCACCTCCAGGTAGTTGTGATGCTCCAGGTGCACGTGCATCGAGGAGACGATGTAGAGGTAGTAGCGATGCTGGATCGCGGCGAGGGCCGACTGGAGATTCCGCTTCCGGTGGTCGTACACGAGGCTGATGGTGCCGGCCATGCTGCCTGTGCCCTGCTCCTCGTGGGCCTCGAGCAGGCGTTCGCGCGCCATCTCGGCGATGGCCTGGGAGCGGCTCTTGAAGCCGCGCCGGCGCACGAGCGCATCGAGCTCGTCGAGCAGGTCGGAGGGCACGGAGACGGAAAAGCGGACGGCGGTCTTGCGCGGGGTCATGGCAGTGGGCGTGGTCCCGATGGCATAACCGGCCGCCGGCGAAACCCAACCGGAATCTCGGAGGGCCACGGTCGCGTCTTCGGGTGACGCATTCATTCGACGTCGTCCCCCGCCTGGGCGAGACGGATCATCGGCAGCTCGTCTAGCTTCGCCTCCGTCTTGGGGTGAATGAGCTCCTCGAGCCGCGCCTTGGTCGCCGCGAACTCCAGCCCGCCGAACTGCGCGGGCAGGCGGGGCCGGGGCACCGGCACCTCGATCATCTCGCGCACCTCGCCCGGGTGCGCCTTGAGCACGAGGATGCGGTCCGACAGGTAGATCGCCTCGTCGAGGTCGTGGGTGATGAACACGATGGTCACGTCCACGTTCTTCCAGATCTGGAGCAGGTAGTGCTGCATCTGCGCGCGGGTCTGCGCGTCGAGCGCCCCGAAGGGCTCGTCCATCAGGAGAATCCTCGGGTTGTTCGCCAGCGCGCGGGCGATCGCCACGCGCTGCTTCATCCCGCCTGAAAGCTGCACCGGAAAATGGTCCGCGAACTTCTCCAGGCCCACGAGCGCGAGCCACTGCTTGGCCTCGACCTCCGCGGCGGACTCCCCGAGCCCGCGCTGCATCGGGCCGAACATCACGTTTTTCTTCACCGTGAGCCACGGGAAGAGCGTGTAGCCCTGGAAGACCATGCCGCGATCCGCGCCCGGGCCGCGCACCTCGGCGCCGTCCACCTGGACGCTTCCGGAGCTCGGCGTCTCGAGGCCGGCCAGGATGCGCACGAGCGTCGACTTGCCGCAGCCGGAGGGCCCGATGACGCACATGAATTCGCGGCGGTGAACCTGGAAGCTGACGTCGCTGAGCGCGGTGGTCATCCCGCCCGTGGTCGGAAACCGCTTGGTGAGCGAACGGACCTCCATGACGACCGGGCGGGCGCGCAGGCGGGCGAAACGCTCCGCGACGGCGGGCGACTGGTCGAGGTAGGAGGGCGGCATGAAAAACGTGGTGTCCATGGTTCAGGCGACGGGCTTCTCGTGCGCGGGTGCCGCCTCGAGCGTCCGGGGCGTGGTGAAGAGCTCCAGGACGAAGCGGCGGAAGCGGCTGGGTCGGGGATCCTTCCAGGGGAAGATCCGGCGTCCCAGGAATCCCAATACCTGGTCCGTGCCAAGGCCGATGAAGCCGATGATCAGAATTGCCGCGTACACGTTTTCGAACATGCGGTACTTGGCCTGCTGGTTGATGAAGAAGGTGATGCCGCTGCTCACGCCCACGACCTCGGCCACGATCAGGTAGGTCCAGGCCCAGCCGAGCAGGATGCGCATGTCGTTGTAGAGGTCCGGAAGGCTGGAGGGCACGATGACATGGAGCAGCAGGCTGCGGCGAGAGGCACCGAGCGTCTGCGCGGCCTCTAGCAGCGCGGGATCGACCTTTCGCACCGTGTTGGAGACGACCAGGATCTGCTGGAACAGCGTGCCGATCACGATGATCGCGACCTTCGGGGCGTCGTAGATGCCCAGCACCGCGACCGCGAGCGCGCCGAAGGCCGGCGCGGGCATGTAGCGGACAAAGTCGACGAAGGGCTCCGTGAGGCGCGCCCAGAAGGCGTACGAACCGCAGAGCACGCCCAGCGGCACGCCGATCAGCGAGGAGATCGCGAAGCCGTAAAAGATCGTCTTGATGCTTTCCCACAGGCTCTGGTGCAGCCACTGCTCACCCTCGAGCCTGGGCGGCGTGGTGAACGCGGTGTACAGCGCCCGCGCGACCTGGTCGGGCGCCGGCAGGAAAACCGGATTCGCGGGCTCGCCCGTCGGGCGGGCCTTGCCAGCGGCGACGGCGCGCGCCGATTCCATCGCAAAGACCGGCTTGTCCACCAACAATCCCGGCGAGAACCAGCTCACCCCGCCGGGCTTGTCGATCTTGATGAGCGGATGCCACACCGCAGGGACGTAGCTGACGACGCACCACACCAACAGGGGCAGCGCGAAGGCCGCCACGCCCAGAATCCGATTCCAGGCGGGCGGAAGCTCCTTGCGGATGGCAAACAGGTCGCGCACGGGGGCGGTGGCGTTACTTGCCGTGAACGACCTCGTCGACCAGCGACGCGTCGAACGAGGACGGAATGTCCTGCGGCGTCTTGTACACGGCGTTCTTCACGTTGAAGGCATTGGCGACCGCGTCGGAGCCGGAGAGCGAGTCGAGTCCGGTCGAGGTGCTCTGCATCACCTTGAGCCCCTCCTGCAGCGTGAGCAGGCGCGTGCCCTTCATCGCGGCGGCGTACTCCGCGGGATCCACGCCCGCGCGGGCCGCCATGATTCGGATGCCGTCGGCGCGGGTTGCCGGATCATTCAGGTAGGCAACGATGCGATTCCAGACGCCGATGAACTTCTTCCACTCGTCGCGATGCTCGGCCAGGCTCTGCGGCGAGGCCACCACGCAGTCATAGATCAGGCCCGGGGCGTTGGCGCTGGTATAGATGGCCTTGGAACCCGCCAGGGACTTGAGCGCCTGTCCGGAATTTGGATACCACGCCGCGATCGCGTCGACCTGGCCCGAAGCCAGAACCTGGGGCGTCTGGTTGGTCGGCGTGTTGACGAGCTGGACGTCCTTCTCGGACATTCCGTTCTGCTTGAGCGCGTTGAGCAGCATCAGGTGCTCGACCAGCGTCAGCTCGACGCCGATTTTCTTACCCTTGAGGTCCTTGACGGACTCGATGCCGGGCTTGGCAACGATCATGTCGTTGCCGTTGGAGTAGTCCGTGAGCATCACCGCCACGTTCTTGGCTCCGCTCGAAGCCGTCACCAGGCCGTCGCCGTTGGTGACCATGACGCCGTCGACCTTTCCGGCGGTGAATGCGTCGATGGAGGGCATGTACTCGAACCACAGGAGTTTGACGTCGACGCCAGCCTGCTTGAACCAGCCCTTCTGGCTGGCGATTTCGAAGGCGGTCCAGCCGGGCCAGTCGCTGAAGGCGATCCGGAGGGGGGCGGCCGAGAGCGAGACGGTGGCGAGGGCGGCGAGCAGCAGGCCGCGCGTGAGGCGGCCGGCGAAGGTGAGACCAATGAGTTTCATGGGATGAATGAGTGCTACGATATTGCCGATTCGTGTTACTCCAAAGCACGCCCCGTGCCATGCGCGCGGGACTTTGCGGCCCCGCCGCTCCCCACCCCGGCCCTGCACCGTACGCGCAGCCCCGCCGGGAAAAACTACAGGCGGATCGCCGCATCCATCATGGGGATACAACGTCCCGCGCCGCGCCGCGCTTGCATTTTGCCACTCGCTGCTTTTCTATGTAAGCAACCACTTGCATTCATGAAGAGGACAAACAGGAAACCCGCGCGACAGCGCCTCCTCGAGGCGGCCACCCGCGTCTTCGCCCGCGACGGCCTCACGGGCTCGACGACGCGCGCCATCGCCCGCGAGGCGCGCGTCAACGAGGTCACCCTCTTCCGCCAGTTCGGCACCAAGGACAAGCTCCTGGCCGAGGTCGTCGACCGCGTGCTGCCCGTGCGCGCACCCGAGCCCGCCGCCATCCCCTGCACCGACGACCTCGCGGCCGACATCACCGCGTACATCGACCTCTACGCCTCTCGCCTGCACGACAACCTCGCGCTGGTCCGCACCCTCATCGGCGAGACCCACCACCAGCACGTCCGGCATGAGCGG
>JAJXYI010000211.1 GCA_021780625.1 bacterium
CAGCGAGGCGCTGCGCGTGGTGAAGCCGGGCGGCTACGTCGTGTTCTTCGAGCCGACGGCGGAACTGCTTGACCAGATCAAGGACCGCGACCCCGGGCATCCGCCTGCCGCCAACCCTGACGACTACAGGGGCGATGCCCCGGCCGCGGCGACGAAACTCCGCGGGCGGCGCATGAACATCTATTTCTACCGCGCCGCCGGCGACTGAGCCGGCCGCGCGGCTCAGGGCGCCATGCAGCTCGGGGCTCCATGCAGCTCAGGGCTCCATGCGGCGGTAGATGATCAGCGAGCCGTCCGTGGCGATCGCGGTCATGGCGGCCCAGATGCCGGAGGGCTCGTACCAGAGGCTGAGGGCGCGCGGCTTGCTGCGGCCTGACCACCAGGTCAGCGCGTAGTGGCGTGCCGTGATCATCCGGCCTGCCTGGTCCGGCACCCGGCCGATGCCCTTGTCCGCCACGGTGGTGAACATCAGCGCGCCGTTCTCGGCGTTGATCATCGGGTGGCGGATTTCCGCCCGGTTCCAGTGCGAGGCTGGCAGGCTGCCGCGCGGTGCCAGGTAGGGGTGCACGGCACTGCCGCGCACGTCCAGCCGGGTACCGTCGCGCGTGGCGCGGGCGAAGAGCTTGCGGCCGTCGTCGTTGGTGTTGCTCGCTGCGTGCATGAGTTCGCCGTCGCGCCACTCCTCGGCGCCGCGCAGCGAATAGTTGAACAGGACGAACGGGCCGAACCTGACCTTGATGTCGACCGCGATGCGCACGTCGAGCAGGTGCCGGTCGCCGACGAAATCGACCGTCTGTGTGCCGATGCGGCTGCCCTTGCGGTGGATGGCGAAGACCAGCCGCCGCCCGGGCGGGACGGGCAGCGCGGGGGCGGCGGCCACGAGCAGGAGCGGCGCGGACAAGACGGCACGACGGGGTATCGGCGGCATCGTCACCCTATGGTCGTTTCTTCATGCGTGCATATCCAGGCGCGATGACGCAACACCGCGGGCCGGCACCGGATGCATCGGGCGCCTGACGACCTGCTTACAGGCCGGCAGCTTCACTGACGTGACGGCGATGAGGGCGATTTCGGTGCCGCGGAGCAACCGCGGCCGGATCGGCGGTGGTGGAGCTGAGGGGGATCGCCACTCCAACGACCACAACCCCATGATCTCCATGGTTTCCAAGGCCTTGACGCTCCAGCGTGGGTGGCACATCGTGGGTGGTCACGTGGGTGGTACACCATGGCCGATCAGAAGCATCTCCTCCGCCGCCGCCAGGGGTGGTACGCGGTCGTCGAGGTCCCTCCGTCCCTTCGGGCAACCCTCGGGCGCCGCCTCAAGCGTACACTGAAGACCCGCGACCTCGCCGTCGCTCGTGCCCGCCGCTGGTCCGTCCTCGCCGACCTCAAGGCCACCATCGAGCAAGCCCGCAAGGCGCCCTCAGGCGACCCCCTGACCAGCGAAGCCCTGGCCTACCGCGAAGCCCTCGACGATGCCCGCCGTCGTGCCGAAGCCACGCCCTACCGTGGTGACCCCGACGACCTCCAGGCCCTCGGCGCCTTCCACGACTCCCTCCCCGACACCCTGCTCGCCGACGCCATCGCCGACCGCGCGGGTGCCATCGAGGCCACTCAAGGCACCGACGCCGCCGTCGCGTTCGCCGACCTCGCCCTCGGCCGCACCACCCCGCTTGACCTCCACGTCGACGCCTGGGTCTCCGAAGGTGGCCCTAAGTCGGCCACGTTGCGCCCCCGCACCCGACTCGAACGGCGGCGCGCGGTGGCCTCACTTGCCTCCTGGCTGGCCGCCCAAGGCCTCCCTGTCACCGTCGAGGCCATCACCCGCAAGGTCGCTGGCCGTTATGTCTCCCACCTCCTCGCCTCCGGTCGTGAACGCCGCACGCTGGCCAAGCGTGTCCGCAGCCTGCACGCGTACTGGTCCTGGCTACTTCGCCGGGGTCACCTCGACGAGGACTTAGCCAACCCCTGGCAGGATCAGGTCCCGGCTGTTCCTGCCCACCAGCCCACAGAACACGAACGCGCCTTCACCGACGACGAGGTCGCGCGCCTCCTCGCATCACCACCCGACGTCACCCTTGCCGACTTCATGAAGCTCGCCGCTCTCACCGGCATGCGCCGCGAAGAGATTGCCCAACTCACGGTCGCCGACTGCACCGAAGGGGCCTTCATCATCCGCCAGGGCAAGACCGCAGCAGCCCGCCGCCGCGTCCCGATCCATTCCGACCTCGCCCCGCTGGTGGCCCGCAGGACAGCCCACAAGGCCCCCACCGACTACCTCTTCGAGGACCTCGCCTCCTCGACCCACGACCGCTCCGACCCACTCGGCAAGCGCTTCACCCGCTACCGCCGGTCCCTCGGCATCCAGGAGGGCGCCGGCCGCCGCTCCCTGGTAAACCTCCACAGCTTCCGCCGCTGGTTCGTCACCAAGGCGATCAACGCTGGGTGCCCACCGCACGTCGTCTCGCTGTTGGTCGGGCACAGCGAGGGCCGCAAGGGCATGACGCTCGGGCCATACTGGTCCGGCGCCGAGGATGACGCGCTGCGAGCCGTGGTGGAAGCGGTGAAACTTCCCGAGCCGTTCACCGCCGCGTGACAACCCCCAACGGCGCCCTATGTCGACGCCAAGCGGCCCACGTACTGCCCCATCGGCGAGACCAGTATTCCCGGTTCACCTACCGGGATCGTAGTGGTTCAGGATTCCTTCGGTAACCCCACGCACCGTCGAGGTCCATGCGTGGTCTCCATACCTCGCCGCCCGACCGGTTAGGTCCCGGAGCCATCCGACTGGCGGTGATCCCTTGCGAAGCTCCTTCGCGGCATCGCGCATTTCCTTAATCACGACGGCCTCTTGCGTGCTGCGTTGGCCAACCACAACCGACACCACCTGACCAATCGCGGAGCCCGTGAATCCCGCACCGACGCTCAGCTCGACTCGCTCCCCAATGACGGTGCCTCCCTGATATCCGGGCCCCACTTCAACACGGACCTGTTTGCCGATCACCGAGCCTGGGTGCTCCTCGATCAGCGCCGCCCATTCATCAAACCTCGCAGCGAGTTCGTTATTCACGGACGTCATGATGATCTTTGCTCCTGTCTTGAAATGCGGTCCCCACGATTTGTTGCCGTAGACTTCGCAATACAAGGCGTCCCGCTGCGACACTTCTTCGCGGGGTTTCATGCCTTTCCAAGCCGCCCTCGAAGAGCTCATTTCGTCGTGACCCGGCCATCGCGGCGTAGCGATCTGTATCACCGTCAGCTCCATTGCGCTGCCTCGTCTCTCGCCTCGTCGAGAGACCGCCCAGCTCACCGGACAGCTCGAGCCGTCGCCTGATCACTGCAACGCGCGGCGCAATGCGTCCCCCTCCAAGATCGTTACTGCACCCTGGATGATGCGGACGGCGAGAACGCCGCTCCCGGCTTCAACCCGTCGCGCCGCTTCGAGGGCGATCTCCAAGTCGACGTCTCCCAGGCCGGGAGCGCCGAGGATGCGGCTTCCGTTGGCGAATACAATGTAAAACGGGTCGGTAGAGTTGGTATTCGGCATCGTGTTGCTCTCCGTGAGTTGCCGCCATTGAACGTCTCACGCCGTACGATCCAACACCAACGCCGACCTCATAAGCAGTACGACACATTCGGTCTGCCAGTCAGTCGCCCCGACGCCAGGCCCCGAAGGCGGCTGCCCGCCCTGTCATAAGGACGACGGCCTCGGAACGCCCCCGTGGCGGCCTGCAGAGACTCGCCTGAGTCAGTCTGGCGCTTCGCCGCTATCGGAGTGCGGCCAAGGCTCGGAGAGTCCGTACGAGCTTCTGCGTGGCTTCCAGGGGCATGTGCCGGTTGGCAGCCTCAGGGCACGTCAAAGCGAACACGTCCGCCCCTGCTGCGTCACCTTGAGCCGGACCCGCACCTTGGCAAAATGCCCGAACGCCACATCGAAATCGCCCCGGATGGACCGCAGGGCGGACTCTGGGACGATCAGGCCATCGTGCACCGGCAGCGCCAGCACGTTCCCCATCGGAGGCCGCAGCACCATCATCACGCCAGTCAGCGCGTCGGCCTCGACGGCCGCGAGGCGGTGCGTGAGGAGTTTCTGGGG
>JAJXYI010000478.1 GCA_021780625.1 bacterium
GCAACACGGTGCGGCTGGGACCGCGCACCGGCACGGTGGTGACGTGTCCGTACAACGGGCATCAGGTCGGCTGGTGCCGGGGGCTGTGCACCCCGGTGGGAGGGGTCGGCCACTGCGGGCGGCCGGCGGCGCACGCGATGATGGGCCGCACGCAGCTGGCGATCGCCGCGCAGATGGCAGGACTCGCCGCCGCCGAGTGAAGGCGGCGGATAGGTACGATAGGTACCAGGTCCGGCAGATAGGTACCAGGTCCGGCATAGTTGACAAGTCAGAAGGCGATGGTAGTCTTGGGTCAAGGAACTGCCATGCCCCGCAGGCCACGAGTGTTCGTCGACGGTGCGATCTACCACGTCTACTGTCGGTTTGCCCACCGTGCTCGGGTGTTTGCCGCGCCCGATGAGGCCGAGCGGTTTCTCGCCATCGTGCGCGACGTCAAACGGACCGATGAGCTCACGATCCTCGCCTGGTGCCTGATGCCGACGCACTACCACCTTGCGCTGCGGACGGGGCGTCTACCGCTGTGGCGCAGCCTGCGGGTGATCCAGGGTCGGTTCGCTCTCGTCCACAACCGCCGTCACAAGACGCTGGGGCCGCTCTGGCAGGGCCGCTACAAGGCCAGGGTGGTCGAGGGGCAGGACGACCTGAACCGGCTCCTCGCCTACATCCACCTCAACCCGGTCAAGGCGGGTTTGGCGGCGTCGCCGCTGCGCTACCGCTGGAGCGGCCACCGTGAGCTGTTGGGCCGTGTGCGGGTACCGTTGGTCGATGTGGAGGAGACCCTGCGGCTGTACGGATCGAGGCGGGGGCCAGCGACGCAGGCGTACGCGGCGATGGTGCGAGCCGTGGGTCGGGAGGCGTGGGCGGCCGAAGAGCCGGGCCGGCTTCCGTGGTGGAGCCGCGGGGCCGGGGAAGCCGAGGAGCTCGAAGGGCCGCACAGGTCGGGCCTGGATGCGTTGGGGGCGAGCACCGCGCCGGAGCCGGTGCGGGCAAGCCTCGAGGAGGTCCTCGCCGCGGTCGAACAGGCGACCGGCCTGACCCGGGAGCGGCTGGCGTCGGGGGTCCAGGATCGTGCGACCGTCGCGGCGCGGGAGCTGTTGGCGGTCGTGGCGGTGCACCGGTGTGGGGTGCGGGTGACGGACGTGGGACGCTGCCTGGGGCGGCCGGCGGACACGGCGAGTCGATGGCTGAGTCGCGGCGGGCAGCGGCGCCTGGCCGAGCCCTCGTTCGGACGTCAGGCGGACGCGGTCGAAGCCGAACTGAGGCGGGAATGATTCATGAGCCGCGCGATCCCAAACTTGTCAACTGTGCCGGACCTGGTACCTATTCCTTAAAAAGGCTTACGCTTTCTGCTTCGGTTGGCTGAGGTCTTCCTTGGTTTGGAAGTAGATATCGATGAAGCGTTTGGCGTAGGGCATTTCGAAGAAGAGACTGGCGCTGGCCACGAAACGCATGACGCCGCGGTGATATGTGCGGTTGGCAACGGATCCTATCTGGGTTCCAGCATGCTGCAGGGCGTAGAAGGCGCACATGCCTTCGTTGTCGGGAAACTCTGCGTCCAGGCTCGCTGCAAGATCAACCGAAGGTCCGGTCTTCTGAAGAAGATCATTCGCTGCTGTTACGAGTTCCCGAAGTGTCTGATCCTTGCCCGGCATCCACCATCACCACGCTCCGTAGTGATGGCGAGACTGATAAATCTTGCGTCCAGGGTACCGTCCCGGAACCTATATATGTGTGGTCAGGTTGTATCGGAGAACGCCGGAAGTGGCGTTGGGAGATATGACCATGACTGCATCTTCGTCTTGTCGCCTTCTCTTCGTCGGCGACACGCACGGCTTTCTCGATGATATGGCGGTGCTGCGACGCGTCATCATCACAACAGCGCCCGCGTACGTGCTCGCGGAACAGCTCCAGGAGGTATCGTTGCGCACTCCTGCAGAGTATGCGGCCGTGCGCCGACGCAAGCGCCTTTCTGCTACCGTATCCATCGCGGAGATCCAACCACTCATCAATCTCTGTCAAGAACGCGGTATCGCGCTCATCGGTATCGACCTGCAGAACTTTGGGTTCACGCCCCACCTGCTGCGCGTGGTCAGCGGTGACTGTCCACCGACGCCCGCCGACAAGAAGGCGCTCAGGCGCCTCGCCACGCGACGCGAGCGCCACCAGCGCGCGATGATCAATCGGTACGCGAAGAGAAGCACGCTCCCCGTCGTGGTGATTATCGGCGCCTGGCACCTGCGCACGGGCTCGCCGCTCCTCAAAGGGCTCCATCACAGCACGCTCATCATTCCGGTCGACGCCGCAGGTAATCTCCTCGTCGAACCTCCTATGAACGGCACAGCCCATTTCCGAGAACAGGTGATTCCATAAAGACATGACTGCCAACACCTGTTCCTCTTCTATCACGAATAGAGAGACGCTATCGGTAAGAAAAGAGAAGAATAGAAGAACGTCTACTGCGGCAGCTTCGCCTTCACCGCATTACGGAATTGGTCGAACTCTTGCTCGGGGAGGCCCATGATGGCCTGTTGCGTTCCGTTTGTCAGTTTCAGGAGCACGTCATTTCCTGTCATCGTGTTGCCGATATCATTGAATACTATTGTGCTGATTTCAGGGTTAGACGCATTTGCGACGCCGTCGAAATAGAGAGGCCATGCCGTGTTCCAAGTGGCTGGAGCATATGGTTGGCCATCAAAGAGCCCGTGACTTGCCCATGTCGAGACAAGGTCCAAATTGTTCATGATGAATGCTTTCGCGTCGGCGTAGGTGGCGACGTATCCGTTCTTCTCCGGATTCACCGTCATCGTGTTGCCAACAATCGTTCTGGTGTGGTCGCCGTTGAGGTCCTTGATGCCGCAGCTCGCGCTGAGCGGGTAGCTGCCGGCGACGGTGGCGGTGCTGGATTGTTCCCAGGTGAAGTCCTTGGTGCCGTTCCCGGGGACATAACCTTGGATGCCCGCCGTGATGGCGCAGCCGGTGATGGTGGTGCCGGGCGCGCTCTTGACGTGGAGCCGATAGGCAAAGGTGTCGTTGGCTTCGACCGTGCCGGGCGCGACCTGGAAGCTGGAATCGGTCACGAGCTTCTCCACGCTCGCCTCTTGTACGCCGCCGTCGTCGAAGCCGGAGAGGTCCTCGTTGTTCTGGACGGGCGTCGCGATGATGCGGAGTTTGCTGCGGTAGCCTGGCGTGTTGTTGGGCGTGATGAGGAGGCGGTCGTAGGGCGCCTGGTCGCGCCCGAAGAGCGTGGGGACGACGTTCACGATCTGTCCGTGCGCGTGGTCCGCGCCGGTCACGAGGGTCTCGTTCACGTAGTTGCCGAAGCGGTCGAAGAGCGTGACGCGGAACTGCGGGATCTCGCCCGCAACGGCGGCCTCGGTGTAATAGTGGAGGTTCGCGCGGAAGGCCGGCTTGCCGTCGGATTGGGGCGTGCTGTCCGGCAAGACGAACGTCGCCGCGTCGCCGTCAAGGAGCAGGTTGTCCATGCTCGTCGCGTTCTCGTACTGGGAGAGCTGCGTGACCGTCGCGGGATTCCCGTCGCGGTCCTGCTGGTTCCACGTGCGCGCGGACGCGCTCACCGGCACATCCTCCGGCACGATCTTCACGCTCCAATTCCCGGACAAGCCCGCCGCCTTGATGGGGTCAGAGAGGGTGAGCGTGCCGAACTTCGGGACGGTATACGGCGTGCTCGGGTTGGTGTCATCGTTTCCCGGGCTGTTGTTGTAGAAGACGATCTTGCCGTGCGCATCCTGCGCATTCGGGTTCCCCAGGAGCAGCTCGCTGATCCACCGCGTCCCGTTCAGGCCGTTCCCGCTGCCCAGCACCGTGACGATCTGCGGCGTCGGCGGCGGCACTGTCTGCGCGCTCGCATTGCGCCCAACACCGAACAGCGCACCAGCCCCGATCATCGTGGCCAGCGTCGCCCTGCCGGCAGTGCTCTTCATCGCGTTGCGGAATCGAGAGATCATGCTCATGGTCTGCACCTCGTTGGTGTGCCGTCGCTGGAGCGCATTCTAGCGTGCTCAGGCAACGGTCGCTGCACCCTCTTGAGACGTCTACCTTTATAAGCTTTGCGGTCTGTGACCACTCCTCAGTGGC
>JAJXYI010000239.1 GCA_021780625.1 bacterium
TCCTGACCTTCCTCCTGCCGCTGGTCCTCGACCTCGCCAAGGGACGGGAGAGCAATTTCGCCCAGATCCTGAGGCTGCTGGGAAACCACTCCTACGGTCACAAGACGCTCGGCCAGGCGCTGCTCTACTTCCTGAGCTTCTTCGCCTATCTCCGGAATCAGGAGATCCTCTTTGCGTCGACATCGCCGGCCAACCTTTCGTTTCTGCGCGATCATCTTTGGATTTACGCGACCTGGCTGGCGGTCGGGGTGGCCTCCTTGGCCGTC
Organism: bacterium; assembly: GCA_021780625.1. Next base: position 267 of record JAJXYI010000239.1, read on the forward strand.
CTCGCCCGCGTGGTTGGGAACGTCCGCCGGGAAACCCGCCGCATGCTCTGGATCATGGGCGTGTTCTGGCTGGCGACGGCTGGGCTGTGCCTCCGATGGGGCGTGATGCAGACGGGACCGATGTATGATTTCAACGGCTACTTCTACTACGCGGTCATCTTCGGCCTCCTGATGATGTTCTGCGCCCTGCTGGCCGAGGTGTTACCTTGGCGCAGGTCGCGCTGGCCCGGCACGGTGTTGATCGCATCCGCCGCCGTGCTCGGCGCCTTCCGTCTGCGCCCCTCGCCCGTGCCGGCCAACGACCAGGGCGTGGCGATCCGCAACGCCACCCTGGCCCTGCTGCGCGCAGACCCGCACCCCGACGCGCCCAAGATGCTCGTCTTCTCCCACGACGACTGGCCGGTCGTCGCGTCCGCGGCACTCGCACTGGAACGCGCCGGAGTGACCATCTACGTGGAGGGGGCGTGGCGCTTCATGTTCGAACGCCGGCATGTGCTGCCGGAATCCCTGCTCTACGATCCCCAGGCCAACCTGAGCGTCTGGCGCTTCGTGCATGCGACAAACCCCCAGCGGGGCGCCGCGTTCCTGGACGATCTCCGCGTGGTCTTCCGGCCTGTCGCGCTTTCCCCGGATCGCGGGGTCGTCGACTTCTCCCGGACGGGCAACCTGCCCGATTACACCCTCTACGGTTTCTCCACGCCCGATGGGAATGCGGTCTGGACGAATCAGCCGCGCGCCGCGCTCCAATTCCGGCCGCTGCCCGCCACCCATGACGTGATGCTCAGCCTGGAAGCCAGTCCGTTCCTGGCCGTGCGCAAACGCGACGGCATCGACGAGCAGCCCGTGTCGGTCTTTTTCGACGGCGTGCGGGTGGCGGCCCAACCTGTGACCCGCGTCGGCGTCGTTCATTGCCTGATACCGAAGGACCTTTGGAACCGGACGCCCACGGCGCTGCTCACCTTCGACCTGCCCAACGCGCGATCCCCGCTCGAACTCGGTTTCTCGGAAGACCCGCGGAAGCTCAGCCTGCTGGTGACGCGTCTGACGGCCCGCCCGGCCAGGTCCTGACGTCGACCCTCAGTCGGGCAGAATGGCGCCGCTTCGGCGTGAAGCGGGCGCACATTCGAGGCACGGTCCCAAGTTGGCGCTGGAGCCCCGGCGGGATTTTTTCCAGCGTCGGCCCGGCCGGACGGATCCGCCGCCTTCCACGACGCATGAACCGCCTCTCACAGACCACACCCGGACTGCGTAAGCCGGACGCAAATCCCGCCCGCCGGCTTGGGCGCCTGTTCCGGCGCTACCGGTGGGCGCCCGTGCTGATCGCGCTCACCGCGGCGCTCCTCGGGTTCGTCTCGCGCTTCCATTCGCCGCACACCGGTTTCACGAGCCTGCTCCTGATCGGCGACGAGCTCACGCCCTCGAAGGCGCTGCTCGACCAGCACCCCTACGTGTTCAAGGGGACCAATGGCTACGATGGCCAGGCCTACGTCCAGATCGCGCTCGACCCGCTCTTGCGCAACCCCGGTCTCGTTCGGAGCGTCGACGCCCTCGGCTATCGCGCCCGGCGCATTTTCATCCCCGCCTGCGCATGGCTCGCCGGACTCGGCCACCCGGCGTGGATCGTCCAGGCCTACGCGCTGAGCAACGTCTTTTCGTGGCTGCTCCTGGGCATCCTCCTGCTCCACTGGCTGCCCCCCGACAGTCCGCAGAATGTTTTCCGCTGGGCCGGCATCCTCTTCACCCACGGCCTGTGCACGAGCCTGCGCTGCTCGCTCACCGACGGCCCCGGGCTCACCCTGCTGGCCCTCGGTATCCTGTTCCTGGAGACAGGCCGCCTCCGCGGTGCGCTCGGGACCTTTGCGGCGACCATCCTCAGCCGCGAAACCTACGTGCTCAACACGGCGGCGGCGCTCATTCCCGACCGCCTCCGCGACCTGCGAGCCTGGCGCAGGGCCGCGTGGCTGACATTCCTGACCGTGCTCCCGCTGCTCGTCTGGATGGCCTATGTCCGATTCGAAACAGGGGCTCCGCGGGCAGAAGGCGCACGAAACTTCGAGTGGCCGGGCCTCGGTTACCTTCATCGCTGGCATGAGCTGCTGTCGGGTTCCGACGGCAGGCAGTTCCTGCTCGATTTCCGGGTCGTGGGCATCCTCAGCCAGGTCGCACTCACGGTTCAGTTTCTCTGCATCGTGCTGCGCCCCCAACCGCGCAACGCGTGGTGGCGGGTGGGAGCCGTCTCGGCCCTGCTCGGCTGCGTGCTCGGTCCGGCGGTCTGGGAGGGATTCCCCGGTGCGGCGCTGCGCGTGCTCCTCCCCATGACCGTCGCCTTCAACCTGCTCCTCCCCAGGGGACGGCGCTGGATCCCCCTGCTCCTGATCGGAAACCTCACGCTCCTCGGAGGTCTGGGCGAACTTCGCGACGCGCCGGTGTTCTCGGCCGAATGGCAGGGCGAACGCGGTGCCATCTATGCGACCTCCCTGGACGTGGGTCACGGCTGGTACTATGCCGAATCCAACCAAAAGCAGACTTGGCGCTGGTGTCGTGGCACAGGCGAGCTGGTATTCACCAACCATGGCACGACGCCCACGGAGATTTCCCTGTCGGGCCGGCTGTCCGCTCTCTCGCCAAGGTCCGTCGTCCTCCGACGGGGCAACACGATCCTCTGGCGGAGCGCCACCTTCAAACGCGTCATCCCCTTCCACACGCCGACCTTGGTGATTCCACCCGGCGTCACTCGCCTGGAGCTCTCCAGCGACCAGCCCCTGGTCAAGGCCTCTCCCACCGATTCGCGCCTCGTGAGTTTCGCCGTCTACGACTTGTCCGTGCGCGTCCAGCCCGCGCCCTGACGAGCACCCACGCCGAGCCCATCCTGGCTCAGGTTTCGAGCACCCGGTTCAATCGGGCGAAAACCATCTTGCCGCCCGCCGATGGCAGCACGCTCACGACCTCCACCTCGGCGCGCTGGCCGAGGTGCGCACGAGCCTGGTTGATCACCACCATCGAACCGTCGGCGAGATAACCCACGGCCTGCCCCTCCTCCTTGCCCGGACGGACCAGTTCGACATCGATCAGTTCGCCCACCATCAACTCCGGGCGCAGGGCCTTCGAGAGCTGGGTCAGATTCAGCCAGGTGACTCCATGAAACTCGGCGAGCTTGGCCAGATTGTAGTCGGTGGTCAGCAGCTTGGCGTTCATCTGCTGCGCGAGAAACACAAGCTTCGCATCCACGTCCTGCCGCTTGGCGACCTCGCTCTCCACGATGCGGATGTCGAGGTGCTTGATCTTCCGAAGTTCGTTCAGGACCTCGAGGCCACGCCGTCCCCTCGCCTGTTTGTGCAAATCGGTCGAGTCCGCGACGGCCTGGAGCTCGCTCAGCACGAACTGCGGGATCACCAGGGCCGAGGTCAGGAATCCGCTTTCGCAAATGCGGGCGATGCGACCGTCGATGAGCGCGCTCGTGTCGACCACCACCAAGGGCACATCAACCTCGTGCGGCACGAAGCGAACGTAGGGGATCACGAGATTGAACTCGTCCTTGCCGCGCAGGGCGATGACCGAACACAGGTACGCGCAGATGATGAACAGCGCCAGGCGCACAAGGTAGATGATCTGCGGGTCGCCGGAGGAGAAGATCGGGGAGCTTCCAATCAGGAACGAGACCAAGGCCCCCATCGCCAGACCAAAGGTCACTGCGGACAGGCCGCGAAGCGAAAACCCCTTCAGCAGGATGTCGACCAGGACGACGAGCAGACCGATGAGCAAGCCGATGACGGTCGCCCGCAGCCGGTACGGATCCCAATCCGTGATTGCG
>JAJXYI010000466.1 GCA_021780625.1 bacterium
GTGTGGTGGTGGAGGCGGCTTGCTGCAGCCCGACGAAACAAGCTCGAAACGCCGCCCGGCCTCCCAGCCGACCCGGCGAGATCTACTGAGGCCACCCGAATTGACACCGAAACGCATTGAGCTTGATCCGCGCGTCTACCGGGCTGTCTGCAGGCTCCGAGTAGACCTCGGGGACCATGCGCAGCTTGGTGCCACCGATGGGCTTAGGCCCCGAGATCACCGCGCGCCCCTCGTTCTCTCCCCAGAAATCCAGATTGTAGAGCTGCCCATCCGGCCCCGTCACAATCTCCAATCGCTCACTTGGGGGAAACACCATTCTAAACCCTCCGGTTGTGGAACCACGAGTGGCGATGATACACCCGTTCAGTCCTGCCGCAAGACACCGACCGCGCTTGTTGGAAACGAGGCTGCGGGGCGTGCGCGGGGGCATGCCGCAGTAGGGGCGGTCAACGTCGTCAGAGCCGACGGCTAGGCTTTGAGCTCATGAAGCGCAGACACAACACCTTCGGACCCGTCCGCACCGATCCTCCCACGCCGCCGCGGGCGAGCGTGGGTGCGCCGCCCTTCCCGACCCTTCCTGCAGGCTATACCAGTAGGGACTTTCTCGAGCAGCTCGGCGGAGCGGTTACGAGCCCCCCGACCGTCCCGGCAGATCCAAATTTGGCTGGTGGCTTTGGGCTTGGCCCGGTCGCTGTGGGGCAGGTCGTCCCACCAACCTCCGCGTGGGGACGCCATGAGGGTTTCCGAACGCTCGAGGAATTGGCGGCTAGCCTACGCCCCGCGCCGACGGTCGCCTCTCTTGGGCAAGTGCTCGCGGGACCGACCGTTGCCCAGCTCTCCGCGGCGTGGCCCACCTCGCCACCTGCGCAAACAGGCTTTCTCAATCCTCTTGTCGCCGAGGCGTTCGGCCTCAAAGAGCCCTTCGGACCCTTCCCGTTCTATCCGATCCCGCAACCCGAGCCCTTCGCGCTCGGGACGCACCTCTACTCCCCTCGCACCGGCTACTTTCACCACGGGATCTGCGTGGGAAGCAACACGGTGATTGGTAGAGCCGGAGATCACAGGAAGGACATGGCGAGTGCCCGCATTCGGGCGGTCTCCCTGGAGGAGTTCGCCGACGGACACGCGATCGGAATCGTCAGGTACGCTGAGCCGACCTTTGCCCCCGAGGAAATCGTGCGCCGCGCGTGGAGCAAGCTGCACGATCCAGGCTACGACTTGCTGCGGAAGAACTGCGAGCATTTCGCCCGCTGGTGCACGGTGGGTCGTGAGGAGAGCAAACAGGTACAAGGTGGTATCGCCGCGATTGCGGCCGGTGGCCTTCTCTACCTGCTGCTAGCGATCTAGGGCGTCCTACCGGACGACCGCTCGACGAAGCGCGAACTTCTGGAACCGCTCCGAAGCGGCCTCCAACGAATCCACCTCGGCCGCGTTGCCGACGGGTGCCGGACGCTCGGGGGGCCGGCCGCACCTCCCGCCGCGCTCGAACTGCTCCACGAGCAGGTCGAATGCCGCGTCCAGCCACCCCGCTGGCTTGCCCTCGGGGCTCACGTAGGTGAGAAGGCGCACCACCCGCAGCTTGATCGCCTCGTCTTCCATGCCGGCGAGTGACGCGCCCTCCCCGAGCACGCGCCGCGCTCGATCGGCTGTCGTCACTTGTCCGCCCTGTAGGCGTTCGCGCGCGCATCCATGGCCGTCGCGGCGGCGGCGGCGAGGGAGGTGAAGGGCTCGGCGCTGTCCAGGCCGCTGGTGGTCGGGCCGTCCGTGCGCGCGAAGACCCCGGGTTCGAAGGTGGCCACCGCGCTCTCGAATGCGCCCTGCAGGTAATCGGCCGACTTGTCCGACACGTCCGTGTGATTCGCGTAGCTCACCACGCGGCGCTTGATCTCGAGATCCGAGAGGCTGTCCAGCTTGGCACCCTCGCCGAGCACGCTTCGCGCGTCCCGCTCGAGCTTTGCGCGCGCTTCGATGCCCGCGCGGATCTTCTCGGGCACAGTGGTCAGTTCCGCGGCGAGGCGCTTGGCCTTGTCCTCCGCCGCGTCCGTCCGCGCCTCGAGCCGCGCGATCTGGTTTGCGAACATGCGCGCAACCGCGTTCGGTACCTCATATTCGACGCCATCGATCTTCACCTTCACGGCGTTGCCGCTGGCCGGAGGCGCAGCGGTCACCGAGGGCTCGAGCACGGCGGTGAGGCTGTCCATGCGCACGCTGCAGTCGGCCCCCGCCCGCCCGACGGGCACAAGCGCCACATGGTTTCCGCGGACGTTCCGCTGGATCGCGTCGTAGTGCTGCCCGTTGATCTCGCCGGGCGTGGGATCGACGTCGGCCATGTAGCCGCAGGAGAGCTGCCGCGCGTTCCCGTTCTCCATGTCCTCGATCGTGCTGGCGTCCGTCACGAGCATGCGCGCCCGGAGTTTGTCACCGTCGGGGGTGGGCTGTTCGACGCTCCCCACCTGGTGCCCGGCCGCCGTGCCTGCATCCAGCAAGCCGCTGGCGGTCTTCGGGTGCCCGTTCGTCAGAGGCACGAGCCGGAACGATCGCAGGGTTTCGGGATTGAACGCTTCCTCCGGAGGGCGGTATTCCACCCACGGCGAGCCATCATCCTTGCGGTACGTCAGTAGCCCGGAACGACCGATGTAGCCCTCTACCTCGAGCCAACCGTTGTCCCGCTTCACCGGCTTGGACAGCTCCGACAAATCGAAGCGAGGGACGCCAACGCGCACGCCGCCCGTTCGGGGTTCGGCCGCGTCAACGTGAGGGATCGGGGACTTGGGATTCTGTGGCATGGGGGTGGTCCTTTCAATTTGCCCGTGCTGGATCGCGTCGAAAGGGGCCCTCGGCTTCAAGGCCGAGAGAAGGAACGGCGCGATCCAGCACGGGCGAGGTGGTTAGCCCGCAACCGGGCCCGGCAACGCAGCAGCGAACGGGTCCGCCTGCTTCCAGGCCTGCGCTCGCGCATCCCGGAACCGCCGTTCGGCGGCGTCCACCTCGGCCAGCAGCGTCTCCAGATCCTTGTCCGTTGCAGGAGGCGCCACGGGGGTGGGCGCGGGATGCGGAACGGTGCCGCGCATCGGCGAGTTCGAGGGTATGAACTTCGGGCCCCCGAACATCGCGTGCTGTTCCGCGGCCCGCGCCTCGTTGCCTCGCCGCTGGGCCTCGGCCAGCTCCGCGTCCAGCGCGCCCAGCTCCGCGTCCAGGCGCGGGTCCGCTTCGTCCTGGCGCTCAGCCACGGGCTCCTGGGCGAGAAGCATCATCCAGTTCGCTCGGGGGGCCAACGCGGCGCGGCGCTTTTCGTCGTCCGCCCGCCAGAGGGCCTGCCAGTCCGGCTCGGCCTCGGATTCGAAATACTGCCAACCTTGCTTCGGCATCTTCCTTCGTCCTTTGCTTGGGCCGTTACGCGGCCCGTGCCTCTGATCCTACCACCCCGAAAACGTGTCCGTCGGGCACGCAGCCGGGCCCGTGCGCGTGTCAGTCCCCGACCACCACGAAGGTGTAGGGGATGTAGAAATCATTGAGGCCCCCGGTGTTCTGCATAGCCAGCAGGTAGGCGGTGATCGTGCCGTTGCTGTTGAGCTGCACGAGCGCCACGAAGGGCTGGCCGGTGTCTCCACCGTCGGTGATCGGATCCGCAATGTGCATCGTGCCGGCGGTGCCCCATGCGGCCAGGGGTCCCGAGTGGAACGTTCCTCCGGGTATGACGGCTCCGGCGATCTGCACGCCAGCTCCGACGGGGATCGACGTGGCCGCCGCGAAGTGGATGTGGACGACGCCTCGCATCACCCGCTCGTCGCGGCCGGCAAGGCAGACCCTGAATTGGGCGGCATCGTCTTCCGTTAGGACAATGGTCGAGCCGGCCGGCAGCCCCGAACTGGCCGTAATAGCGGGCCCCCACGAGCCGCTGTACGCGACGACGTTCTGACTGGCGACTACGACGCCGGAATCTACTCCCCACGCCTCCCCGACGGCTGACGTGGCCGGGGCGGCGACCGCTCCGGCGTTGAACGTCGCCGCCGCGGAGAACGTCTGCAGCCCCGTCCACGTCAGGGCCTGCTGTGTGATCGACTGCA
>JAJXYI010000316.1 GCA_021780625.1 bacterium
CCTCGTCGGAGAGCGGCAGCGTGCTCAGGCAGCACTTCATCGCCCCGTCGATGCGGAGCTTCTTGGTGAGCGCCCGGGTATCCACTTCGCTGATTCCGGGGATGCCGTGTTTTGCGAGATAGGAGTCGAGCGGCGTGGTTGCGCGCCAGTTGCTGGTGACGGTGGACAGTTCGCGGACGACGAAGCCGCTGGCCTTGGGCGCGGACGATTCGGCGTCCTCCTCGTTGATCCCGTAGTTGCCGATCTGCACGGCCGTCATGGTCACGATCTGGCCGAAGTACGACGGGTCGGTGAGGATCTCCTGGTAGCCGGTCATCGAGGTGTTGAAGACGCATTCGCCGGCGATCGCGGCGTCGGCGCCGAAGGCGCGACCGTGGAACACGGAACCATCTTCGAGGGCGAGGACTGCGGGCTTGAGAGTGGACATTAAAGGCAAACGAAAATGGAGCCCGCCTCGTATGCCAAGGGGTTTTTGTCGCCGCGCCTCACTTTGATCCAAAGCGCCCGGATCAGAATAGGTTATCGCGGCATGATGAATTCTATTGGGCGAGGGAACGGCAGGGAGCCGTATTTGACAGTCCCCGGTTCGGGGATATCGCTTTCCTAGTCACCTCCATCGATGGCATACACTGAAGACCGATCCGCGTGGTTCGAAGGCCAGGGCCTTTGGCAACACATACCTGAGAACGACTGGCGGGACTGGTCCTGGCAGTTGAAGAATCGCATCACGACCGTCGAGCAGCTTGAGCAGTACATGACGCTCACGACGGAGGAGAAGGCGGGCTGTGCGTTTGCGAGCAAGAAGCTGGCCCTGGCGATCACGCCGTACTTTTTCAACCTGATCGACCGGACGGACCCGAACTGCCCGATTCGCAAGCAGGTGATCCCGCGGGCAGGGGAGATGCTGGTGTCGGAGGGCGAAATGCTCGATTCGCTGGGCGAGGATGCGCATTCGCCGGTGTCGGGCGTCGTGCACCGCTATCCGGATCGTGTATTGTTCCTCGTCACGGACCGCTGTGCCGCCTACTGCCGCTACTGCACGCGCAGCCGGCTGGTATCAAACGCGCAGGACTACAATTTCCATCCCGAGTACGAGCAGGGGCTTCGCTATATCGAGGCGCATCCGGAGATCCGCGACGTGCTGCTCTCGGGCGGCGACCCGCTCCTGCTCTCGGACCGCAAGCTCGAGCACCTGCTGGCCCGCCTGCGCGAGATCAAGCACGTGGAGTTCATCCGGATCGGCTCGCGTATCCCGGTGTTTCTTCCGCAACGCATCACCCCGGAGCTGTGCGAGGTGTTCCGCCGGCACGGTCCGGTGTGGATGAGCATCCACGTCAACCATCCCAAGGAGTGCACGGCCGAGCTCAAGGCGGCGTGTGAGCGCCTGTCCTTTGCGGGCGTCCCGCTTGGCAACCAGAGCGTCCTCCTCCGTGGGATCAACGACGACGCCGAGGTGATGAAGTCCTTGGTGCATCGTCTGCTCCGCATGCGGGTGCGGCCGTACTATCTGTACCAGATGGACCTCATCACGGGGGGATCGCACTTCAAGGTGGATGTGCGCAAGGGCATCGAGATCATCAAAGCCCTGCGTGGATTCACGACCGGCTATGCCGTGCCGCAATACGTCATCGATGCCCCAGGTGGCGGTGGCAAGGTGCCGATCAATCCCGACACGGTCGTTTCGGTGAACGACGACGAGATCGTTTTCCGCAACTACGAAGGCCAGATTCATCGTTACCCCCTCAAGGCCCGGCCGCTGCACATGGCGGATGGGGCTCCGGTCAGCGACGTCCCGATCGCGGGTGTCACGATCGTTCCTTGATGCGCTAGGCTTTTATTTGCAAACGCTTATCGTTTGCTTTTCCGCGGGATCCCCTGCCCGCAGGCTTCGATTATTAGTCGAGTTTGATAAGAGCAGCTTTAGATAAGGACATTTTCTACTAATGATTGATGAATGCGATGCGCAGTTGTCAAAAACTGAGTAGACTACACACCTTTCCCTCTTCGCTTCCCTTTTAACCATCTTTTCTTTGCCCACCCGTGCGTCACGACGTAACGCGACAGACTTTTATTTCCCAAATTGGTAGAGCGGCCGTAGCTCTTGGTTTTTCACGAATGCCCCTGCCTTCGACTCCGCCTGCGGCCGGCGGAGAGGCGAAGTGCACAACCCTGGTTCCGCGTCCCGATTCTCGCGCCGTGGCCCGTCGCACCCTCGCCTGACGCGCGGCTGCGTTTTTCCCAACCCAGACTTTTTCGGTTATGTCGACTCTGTTTCCGAAATCAGCCAACCGGCTTCCCCTGCAGATCGCCATTTTCCTGGTGATTCTCGCCGGGGTGGTGTCGGCGGGAGTAACCTACTACATGACGCCGGCCTACACGCGCGTCGGCTATGCGCCGGTGCAGCCTGTGCCGTTCAGCCACCGCATCCATGCGGGTGAGCTCGGCCTCGATTGCCGGTACTGCCACAATTTTGTGGAGCGTTCCGGGTTTGCGAACATTCCGACCGCGCAGACCTGCATGAACTGCCACAACCAGATCAAGACGCAGAGCCCGCTGCTGGCGGTCGTGCGGGAGAGCGCGAAGACCGGCCAGCCCATTCCGTGGGTCCGGATCCACCAGGTCCCCGATTTCGTTTACTTCAATCACGCGGCGCACATCAACCGCGGCGTGAGCTGCGTGGAGTGCCACGGACGCATCGACCAGATGGACGTCGTTCAGCACGTGAAGCCCCTGTCGATGGGCTTCTGCCTGAATTGCCATCGCAATCCGGCCCCCGTGATCCGGCCGCTCAATGAAGTCACCAATCTGGGCTGGACCAATCCCGGCGGTCCCGCCGCCCAGCTCCGCCAGGGCGAGAAGTTCGTCCACGACTGGAAAATCAAACCTCCTCTCAGCTGCTCCGGCTGCCACCGATGAAACGCGTAGTTCAGCATCCCGAACCCTCCGAGCTCAGCGGCCCGCGCTACTGGCGCAGCCTCGGCGAACTGACCCAGTCTCCCGGCTTCAAGGCCCAGCTCGAACGTGAATTCCCCGAGGGCGCCTCGTCGATCGATGGCGTCGACCGCCGCCACTTCCTGAAGATCATGGCGGCGTCATTCGCGCTGGGCGGCCTGGGGCTGTCCGGCTGCCGCCGTCCCGAGCTCCACATCCTTCCCTTCGGAAAATCCGTCGAGAATGCGATCCCGGGGCTCCCGCTCTACTACGCCTCGGCGATGCCGATCCGCGGTTACGCGCTTCCGATCCTCGCCGAGACGCACCAGGGACGTCCGACGAAAATCGAGGGCAACCCCACTTATGCGGCCTACGGCGGCGCCTCCACGCTCCTCGCCCAGGCTTCGCTGCTCGAACTGTACGATCCCGATCGCGCGACCGCACACCTCAAGGACGGCGCGCCCGTCGATCCCACTGCGGTTGCTGCTCTCGTCGACTCCCTTGGCGGCGCCCATGAGGCGACGAAGGGAGCTGGGCTGGTGTTCCTTGCGGACCGTTCCAGCTCGCCGACCCGCGCCCGCCTGGTGAAGTCGCTGCGCAAGCGCTTCCCCAAGTCGGTCTGGGCCGAATACGAGCCCGTGCGCGACGAGGCCCCCGTCGAGGCTGCGCTCGCCTGCTTCGGGCGTCCGGTCAAGCCCCTCTATCGGTTCGCGAAGGCGAAGCGCATCGTCTCGCTCGACTCCGATTTCCTCGGCACGGAAGCCGACAACCTAGCCCACACCCGCGATTTCTCGCAGGGCCGTCGCGTCCTGAAGCCGACCGACGAGATGAACCGCCTCTACGTGGCGGAGAGCGGGTTCACCGTCACCGGTGCGATGGCCGATCATCGGCTGCGCCTGGCCTCCAGCCATATCCTGGCGTTCGCCGCCGCCCTGGCGGTTGAAGTCACTGGCAACCACGATTTCGAGCCGCTCACCCGTGGGCTCGAGGTGAAACCGGAATGGATCAAGGCCTGCGCCGCCGACCTGCTCGAACACCGGGGCACCAGCCTCGTGGTGGCAGGTTCGCATCAGCCCGCCCAGGTCCACGCGATCGCCTACGCAATCAACGCCTTCCTCGGCAACATCCAGCGC
>JAJXYI010000597.1:0-12563 GCA_021780625.1 bacterium
AATCGACACTCGGCCCTCCTTTGGCGCATCCATCCCTTTCATCCCCTCCATCCCTGTGAGACCTCCGTTGTGCATCCTACCAGAGCCGGATCCCACGCCTCCGCTTCGGGCGCCGGGGGCCCTTTTTGACAACCCGCGATTTTGGCGTGAGGTTTTCGCGTACCCAGCCATGCCCACCCACGCCCCCGTTCTCACCCATCCCAAGGTCGACGCGTTCTTGAACAAAGCGACGCGTTGGAAAGCCGAGATGATCGAACTGCGAAAGATCGTCCTGGCGTGCGGTTTCACCGAGGAGCTGAAGTGGTACCAGCCCTGCTACGCCTACGAGGGCACCAATCTCGTCGTCATCAGCGCCTTCAAGCCCCATTGCGCGCTCAACCTCTTCAAGGGCGCACTCCTGAACGATCCCGAGGGCATCCTTGTGAAACCCGGTGAGAATTCCCAGTCGAGCCGCCAGATCCGGTTCACGTCGGTGGCCCAGATCGTGCGGATGGCCCCCGTGCTCAAAGCGTACCTCAAGGAAACCATCGAAGCCGAAAAGGCGGGCTTGAAAGTGCGCCTAAAGCCGACCTCGGACTACCCGGTGCCGGACGAGCTCAAGGCGAAATTCGCGGCTTCGCCGGCCTTCGAACAGGCATTCCGCGCGCTCACCCCCGGCCGCCAGCGAGGCTACCTCCTGCACTTTTCCGCTGCCAAGCAATCCGCGACCCGCACCTCCCGCATAGAGAAGTACGTCCCGCAGATCTTCGCCGGCAAGGGCTACCAGGATTAGCTGCGGGAGGACAGTAGTCCGAGTCCGCGAAGACTCGAGCCGGCTCCCTTTCTTAAATATGGGGCACGGCTTCAGGCTTCGGAAACGACTCTCGACTCGTGCTACCGTTGGTTGCCATCACCCCAGGAAAAGCCCAACGACATCTAAGATAGCCGGCGCGTCGCCGCCGGTCCAGTTTCCACGAAGCGTGCGACTCCCTTGCCAAGAGCCGTTCGATCTGGGTTCTGACTCGGCTCCGTTCGCTCTTTGAGCGAACGACAGGTGTGAACGAAAGGGACAGGCCGATTTTTACCGATGGGCGGCATTCGAAGAATTAGGCAGGAAGGCAGGTCATATTTGGTGCAGTGGTGGAGAGACAGTGACAGGCCGATTTTCAGGAATGCGCGGAGCGACTGGCTTCGGTTGTTTGCATCCTCCGTTCGGGGGAGAGTTATGCCCCGTAAAAGCGACTCTTTTTCCTACCGTCGCCCATCGATTGCAGGTCAATTTATGCCGCGGAACCCAGCTCCGCCTATTCCCCTGTCGTTCTCTTGTCGCTTAGCCCCACAAATTGCTTCGCATTCGCGAGAGCACATGCAGTCCGGCCCAGTCGGTGACCGGCGCAAGGGCCTGCGGCTGCCGTATCGTCTTCCCGTCAATCCGGGCTGACATCCTCTCAACGTACTCCTTACTCCCCAGGATCACTCCGTCGGTAAAGTAGCGTATCCGGCACTTCAGTACCTCAGCCAGGGACAACCTGCCGCCAGTCCGCAGCACTTCCTCGAACAGCTCGGGCGTCGCCCGGGCCTTGTCCTCACTGGCTTCACTGAGCATCGCAATCACCAGGCACCGGTAGCCATCCAAAACCTCCGACCAGCTCCCCCCTGTCGCCTGTCGCAGTCCCAGGCGAGCCTTCGGATTGCCGGCAACCGCTTCCGCATATCCACAGAATCGGTAGTCCTTCGGATCCTTCACTATCGCTGCTCGCACCGCGTTGCCGTCGATGTACGCAGCCATTTTTGTCAAAGCATCCCCACTCTCTACCAGCACGCTCTTGAAGCGTTCCGACCACAGAGTCCCGTACCGCTTGTGGGTCTTGTTGTACCAGATGCTGAAACGCATCTTCAGCAGCTTGTTGAACTGCGACACGTCAAACATCTGCCGCAGCTGTTTCTCCCTCCACGTTCGGGCCAGCTCCCCATCCCGCGCCATATCCGCCTCCACCGCTCTCAACGCCACTTCCTGGGCCGGCTTGAGCCGCGGATACAACGCTCGGTACCGAACCAGCAATTCTCGGTCCGTGACCTCGTGTCTCTGGGGCACTCTCACCAGCACATGATAGTGGTTCGACATCAGAGCGTACGTCACGAGTTCCAAGCCGCAGTATTCCGCCAACTTCCAAACCTGCGTCCGCAACACCTCCTTCTCCTTCTCTCCCAACAGCCACTCCCCCCCGGCCGTTCTGCTCATGCAGTGATAATACCCCTCCTCCTGCAACGCATCTACCTTCAACCTCGGTCGCCTCATTCATTCTATTTCACCTTTTCTAACAACAAGGTCAATGTTTTTTACCTTTTTCTGCCTGTCCCTGTTTCCACGTCCTGTTTCCACGTCTCCCAAACGCATCCGATCCCTGGCCTAATTCAAAAAGGCACTTATTTGTGGGACACTACACTAGGGGCCAGCCAGACGGGTGGTGAACTGCCGAGGCTTGTCGCGGGGCGGTCCCAGCGCTGGGCAATCCCTCCGACGGTCAGTGGGGGATGCAACCGGCGCGCGGGGCCCCACTCCGTGTATTCGATGGAGTCCGACCCGTCGGCGGGCGTCTCATCGGCCATGCGATCGCCGGCTGTCGCAGACACCGACGTCAGCAGCGCCGCCACGCGGGCAAGTGAGGTACGCGCCTCTACTCCGGCACCGTCCCTGAAGCGTTCGGTGAGGCCGCGCACGGCGACTGCGGCCAGCAGATAGCCGGTAGCGTGATCGAGTGCCTGCACGGGCAATGGGGTGGGACGATCCCGTCCCCCTTGCCGCATACCTTGGTCCGCGATCCCCGCGCTCATCTGGACGAGGCTGTCGAATCCCCTCCTCCTGGCCCAGGGTCCAGTCCAGCCATAGGCATCCAGCGACACGTCGATGAGGCCGGGACGCAGGGTCTGCCGTCGCTCGGCGTCGAGTCCCAACCGGTCGAGCGCACCAGGACGGTAGCCGTGCACCAGGATATCGGCCTCGGCAAGGAGCCGTTCGAACTGTTCACGATGCCCCCGCTCCCGCAGGTCCAAACGGGCGCATCGTTTGCCGAGCGTCACATCGGGAACGACGCCGGGTTCGTCCCAGCCGGGCGGATCGATCCTCAGGACGTCCGCGCCCCACCCCGCGAGGCAGCGCGTAGCGATGGGTCCCGCCAGAACGCGGGTGAGATCGAGCACGCGGATGCCACGCAGCGGACGGTCCCGATCAGGCACCCACGCCGTGGAAGGGCTTGAAGCCAAGCGGCGACGATGGAAAAGCGGTTCGGCCTCGACGGCGCGTCCCTGGTCGTGCGCGCGCCACGCGTCCAGCGACCGCATCTCCGCCGCACAGCCGCCACGCGCAACCACGGCCTCCTCTAGCGAAGACGCGGACCAGCCTGCCACCGCTCGTGCGACGGCCTCGCGTTGCTCGGGCGCATCGAGCACCGCCAGAGCAGCCGCCTTGTGGTGCGGGGCGTTCGTGTGAAGCCGGATCCAGCCGTCGCCGGCCCGATAGTCCCCCGCGATCGAATCCCAAGGCGGAGGAACGCTCCAACCCATCGGGCGGAGCGACGATCCAAACCACAGCGAACCGAGGCGGCGGTCCACGCGGATGCGACAGTCGCCCCCGTGCGCGGTGGAGAGCAATTCACCCAGGGCCAGTCCCGCGGCGGCGATCGAAGCGGCGGCCAGATCGGTCACCGCGAAGACCGAAGGCAGGCACCCGTCGCCAAACGCCTCGACGTGCGGAATCGCGGCGGAGTCACCTCCGGCCTGGATCCAGATATCCCGAAGAAATGCGTCGGTGGTCGGGTTCATGGCATACGACCCCAAAACCTACGCGACAGCGCTGTTTTGCAAGCGAGGCGGTCCGATGGGTCACCGCCCCAGCCGCGTCCGCTCCGACTTCACAGCCCGCGCAATGAGCAGGATCGCAATAAGGGCGAAGATCGTGTTTCCGACGAGGTCGACCGTCCCCTTTGCACCAACCACCGGCTGCTGTGGAAACGCGGTGCAGGCATAGGTGAGCATCGCGCCAGAAGCCGCGGCAAGGGTATGCAGAGGGGTCCAGGCGGTGCGTCGTGTCCAGGCCCCAAGCAGCGCGAGCGCGAGGAGGTAGATGACGCCATACCCGCCCACTACAACCCACCCATGGATCACGTCGTGCAGGGTCATAAATCCCAGCCCGAGTCCCAAGGTCGAGGCACCCACCAGCCATGAGTTTGGCACAGAGCCCGGTTCCGTCGCTTGGCGTTTCGCCAAACGAAAGGCCACCCCGATGAGCAGGACAATCAGCAGCAGCACCAGGGCCAGCTGCGTCGACGATGCTGCAAATGGATCCTGCTTCCGGGTCCCGAAATGGACCGCAGTCGCCCCGAGCACGAACAGGATTCCCGCCACGCCCAAGCCGACCTTGCCCAGCCACGGCGTCTCGCGCCGGTCCGCAAACAGCGCCTCCGCGACTGCGATCGGGACGGCGATGCTCCAAACGGTGTGCAGGGTCAGCACAAACGGCGTCCACCAACCGCTGATACCGAGCGCCGGGATGAAGGCTTCCTTCAGGAGATGGAGGCCCAGGTAGTTTGGATTGAAGAGCGTCTGGATCGAAAGGCCTTCCTCGACCAGGCCGTAGGCAAGCGCGAGGACCAGGATCGTTGGCCAGCCGCGGCCGAAACGACGGGCTGATTCACGGATCAGGAGCGCGCCGCCGCCGTAGAGCGGCGCGAGGATCACCATCGCACCGAGCGCGCTGATCGAGATGTTGCCCAGCAGGTACTCGGCGACGAAGGGGGACAGGAAGAACAATGCGAACGCCGGTGCGACGCGGCGGAAACCGCGGGGCTCGGGGGCGGGAGACGGGGATTGGGTCGGATTCATGACAGGGTTGCTCCGCCTCATCCGCGACGCGCGCGCGGAGCCGGTTGTTTGCGCGTCGCGAGGTCGAATATCGTGACGAGTTCGCGGGCGTAATCGGTCAACGAAAGCTCCGGGTTCGCCGCCCAGTGGCCGAGGGCGCCGTTGATGGAGTGCACCAGAGTCGTCGCCATCGGGAGCACGGCAAAGTCGCGGAACTCGCCCGCCTTCTGGCCCTGCAGCAGGATCCCGCCGAGCATCTGCAGAGTCTGCCTTTCGGACTCCTCATGAAGGGCGAGGCGGCCGCGGCGGTCGCGGTGATTCATCAGGATGTGCCCCACCGTCAGCAGACGCGCGCGGTTCTTCTCGAGGTAGGCGAATTCCGCCTCGATGAAGGCCCTCAGCTGGCCCGCGGCCGTGCGTTCGGCCCTGAAGCGTGGACCGATTGAAGCCCAGATATCCTCGTAGATCTGGTGCACGGTCTCCTCGAGCAGCTCGTCCTTCCCGGAAAAGTGGTAGGAGATGATGCTTTTGCTGATCTTCGCGTGCGCCGCGACCTTCGCGAGCGAGGCGCCGGGATATCCGGAACGAGCGATCACCTCAATCGCCGCCTCGATGATCTGCCTGCGCCTTGCCTCCTCGATGAACGAGGACGTTTTTTGACCGACCGGCCTGTTTTTCGAACGCACGGCCTGTTTTGAGCGGCAATCGGCGTCGCGTCAATGTTTCTGGCCGGGAGGCGGAGCCTCCCGCGCAAAGCGAAGTGGAACTTCGCACTCCAAATGGTCAGCGGCTGCGCGAGCGGAAGGGCGCAACCGGAGCCTCACCCGGGCTTCCCTTCGTTGCCTTTTGTTCAATTCGATCGCGCTGACTCACTCGCCCTGCGGCTTTCCCTCGAGGGCGAACTTCACCATGGCCTTGGTCACGGCGGCACGGGGACGGGCGAAGCGCCAGCTTCGCGTGCGGGCATCCTCGAAGACCGCGACCGTCGTCTCGACGATGGGACACCCCGGATCCAGGCAGGCGGCGTCGAAGACGCGAACGACCGCGTCGTCACCAAGGTCCAAATACTCCTTCGTCCAGCGTCGGATGGCCTCCGCCTGCGCGGGATCCGAGACCGTCGAGGGCTCTCCCGACAGCGCAGGAATCGTGAAGCGGTGCATGGCGAATCGGGCGCGAGGAAGCGCGCCGGGTCACTCGGTGCAGTTGAGCACGTAAACGACGCCCTGGGCTGTGCCGATTGCCAGGTAGCGGTCGTCCGGAGACCAGGCCATCTTCGCCGCGGCGGAGGGCATGCGAACGGTGGCGCGGAGCGGCTGCTTGCGCTCGGGACTCCACAGCATGAGCACGCCGTCGTCCGAGCCGGTCGCGAGCAGGCCGTGCTGGCGCTGGAAGGCGACCGCGCAGACGGGCGCGTCGTGGGGATACATCTGAGGCTCGCGCCCCTCGGGCCCCTCGCCTTCGCAGTCCCACAGGCAGGCGTCGCGTCCGCCGCTCGTCGCGAGCCAGCGACCCGCGCGATCGAAGCTGAGGTGTCGAACCTTGCCCTCGTAGCCGCTCATGTGAAATTCCTGATCCTGCTCCGGCAGCCATAGGTGCACGCTCGGATCCTGGTTGCCCGAGACGAGCCACCTGTTGTCGGGCGACCACACGAGCGCGTGGATGCCGTTGGTGTAGGGAAACTCCTTCTGGACGACGTGGTCATCCGCATCCCAGAGGCAAACGCCTCCGAAGTAGGCTGCGGCGAGGCAGCCGCCCGAGGGTTGCCAGGCAAGTGCGGAGATGGTCTTGGGGGCGTCGCGAAACGCGTGCACGAGGGCGCCGTCCGCGTCGATGAGCGCGAGCTTCTTGCCGGCCGATGCCGCGAGCACGGGCTTCGCGGCACCTCCGGGGCGCCAGGCGAGGTGCTCGACCCAGGCGCCGCCGAAGTCGTAGGTCCCGGTGTGCTGGCCCGCGAGGGGGTCCCAAAACTTCACCTTTCCGTCCTGACCGCCGCTGGCGAGCGCGCGTCCGTCGGGACGCCAGGCGAGCGCGTTGGCGCCATCCTCATGCCCGGACAGCGGCGCCCCCTTGGCGCCGTCGGCGGTCGCGAAAAGCTGGACCGTTCCGGCGGCCGAAGCCGCGGCGAGGAGGGTGCCGTCGGGCGACCACTCGAGGTCGATCACATAGTCGTCGAGCTGGGCGGCCCAGTGCTTGGTCAATTGCATGTGCAGGGCGGCGGAATCAGGAGACGAGGCAGGACTTGAAGGCCTCGGTGAGCGCGGCTCGGTCGAGGTTGCGTCCGATGAACACGAGCGTGTTCATGCGGGCATCGTCACCCCAGGGCCGATCGAGCTTGGCGTCGAAAAGCATGTGCACGCCCTGGAAGACGAGGCGGTTGGCCGCGCCCTTCACCACGAGCACGCCCTTCATGCGAAAGATGTCGCCGCCCTTGGTGCGGAGCAGTTCGCCAATCCACTCGTTGAGCTTCTTGGGGTCGAGTTCGCCGGGAAGGTGAATGCCCACGGAGCTGACCTTGTCGTCGTGCTCGTGCTTGACGTGAAAGTCCTGCTGCCAGGACGGCTTCACGATCTCG
This sequence comes from bacterium, assembly GCA_021780625.1. The sequence goes on from JAJXYI010000597.1 coordinate 7,412, forward strand.
CCGTCGCGGACGATGTGGAGCGGCACCTCGCCGCACTGCTCGAAGACGAGGTGCAGGCCGGGATGCTTCACCTCGAGTGTGAAGCGGCCGCTGCCCTCCTCCAGCATGAGACGATGGAGCATGCCGCCCGGGGCGAGCGATTCACCGGCCTTCACGCGGTTTTCCCAGTCGGCAAACGTGACCACGGCCGCCTCGCGGGCAGTGACGAGGTCGGGCTCGGCGAGGGATTTCACGGGCATGACCACGACGTCGAGTTCGTTATCGTTGTGATGGTGATGCTCGCAGTGGTGATCGTGACCGCAGTCGTGGCCGTGCTCATGTTCATCGCCCTCGCCATCGCAATCGCCGATTTCGAGATCGAGGCGGCCAGCGGGTAGGTCGTAGGCGCCCGCCCATTCGAAGGGGTATTCGGGCTCGAGGAAGCGGGGATCGAGATCGGTGGCGCGGCTGAGGTTGAAGCCGCCGACGTTGATGACCTTGTCGAGTTCGATGCCGGCGTTGACGGTGCGGTGGATGCGCGCGACGGCGTTCATGCCGCGGATGCGCTTTTCCAGCGCGTCGAGATCGGCGGGCTGCACGAGGTCGGTCTTGTTGAGCAGGACGACGTCCGCGAAGGCGATCTGTTTCTGGGCCTCGTCGCTGTCGCCGAGGTGCAGGCTCACGTGTTTCGCGTCCACGAGCGTGACGATCGCATCGAGGCGGAAGGCTCCGCGCATCTCGTCGTCGGTGAAAAAAGTCTGTGCCACGGGGGCGGGATTCGCCAGGCCGGTGGTCTCGATCAGGATGGCGTCGAGCCGGTCCTTGCGCTTGAGCAGGCGTCCGAGGATGCGGATGAGATCGCCGCGCACACTGCAGCAGATGCAGCCATTGTTCATCTCGAACAACTCCTCTTCGCTCTGGATCACGAGTTGGTTATCGACGCCCACCTCGCCGAATTCGTTTTCGATCACGGCGATGCGTTTGCCGTGCTGCTCCGTGAGGATGCGGTTGAGCAAGGTGGTCTTGCCGGCGCCGAGGAAGCCGGTGAGGACGGTGACAGGGATGGAGTTGCTCATGACGAATGAAAGAGAAGGTTGAAAGGGTCCGGATCGGTCGATGGACCGACACAAGAAACCGCGAGCGACGCCAAACTCAACCTTTTCGGCTGAGTTTGGGGTTTGAACCACGGAGGACGAGAGAGGGCGGGCGGACTCTCGGTTCCGCATCGTGCGCGAAGCCGGAGCCGGGCCTCCGGGCCGGGCATCGGCCCCGTGGTTCTCTCACTTGCCGTCGAGGGCGTCGACGATCGTGGTGAGGTTGTGATGGAAAAGCTGTTCGACGGTCGAGGCGTCGGAGCCGACGGGGCCCAGTCCATCGGCGTAGAGAACGCCGCCGAGTTTGGCGCCACTCTCCTGGAGCATCGTCGAGAGCAGATGCGGGTTCTCTGTATTGTCGGCGAACACCGCGCGCACCTGATGAGCGCGGATGAAATCGATGAGCCTGGCCAGCTCGCGCGGATTGGGCTCGGCAGCGGGATTCAGCCCGAGGAGCGGCTGGATGCGAAAGCCGTAGTCGCGGGCGAGATACGCAAACGCGTCGTGGTTGGTGACCAGGATTCGCCGGCTGGCGGGCAGCCGATTCACCTCGCGCTGAGCCCAGGCCGCGAGCGACGCGAGGCTGGCTTCGTAGGCGGCCTGGCGCTGGCGAAAGGCAGGGGCGTCCGCGGGCCGCAGGCGGGCGAGTTCCACACCGATCGCGGCGGCGACGATCCGGATGTTGCCGATGCTGTTCCACCAATGAGGATCTTCGATCCCTCCGTCGGCTGCGGAGCGAATCGGGTTGGGGATCAGGTCGGAGGCTCGAAGGATGGCGGCCTTCGTGCCCGAGTTCGCGACCAGGCGTTCGAACGACGGCTCCAGGTCGAATCCCGACACGAGAACGAGGTCCGCGTTGGCGATGCTCGCGGCGTCCTCGGGTGAGGGATTGAAGGTGTGTGGATCGCTCCCGGCGGGCACGAGACAGCTCACGCGCACCTCGTCGCCGCCGATCCGGCTCGCGCATTCGGCGAGCACGGAGTGGAGCGCAACGACGCGCAGGGGGCGCGCGAAGGCCGTGCTGCCAGCGAAGAGGACCAGGAGAATGAGAGACTTCACGCCCTCACCCTAACAAAGTCGTCAAGCACCGCGTCCCCACTTTCGCCTCGATTCCCGCTGCCGCGCTGGCGACGCTGGCGATCCACGCCATGCGACGCATCGACCAACTCCTCTCCAGCCTGGGTTACTGCACGCGAAGCGAAGCCCGCGACTGGGTCGACGACGAACGTATCGAGGTCGATGGGCGTCCGGCCCGAAGCGTGGCGGACAAAGTCGACCCCGCGCGGGTCCTGGTGGATGACGAGCCGCTGGATCATCCCGACGGCCTGCTTCTCGTGCTCAACAAGCCGCTTGGGCTGGTCTGTTCGCACGACGACCGCGAAGGGCCCTCGGTCTATGGCCTGCTTCCGCCGCGCTGGCGTCGACGCAATCCGGTGGTCACGAGCATCGGCCGGCTCGACAAGGACACGAGCGGACTGATTCTCCTGACGGACCAGAGCCCGCTCGTCCATCGGCTCACGTCGCCGAAGCACAAGGTGGCGAAGCTCTACGTGGCGACCTTGGACCGTGCGCCGGAACCCGCGGAACGGGCAGTGCTCGGAGAGGGATTCACCGCAGGGGGGCTCGTGCTCGAGGGAGAAAAAGAGCCCTGCGCGCCGGCGCGGCTGGCGTGGCGCTCCGATCGCGTAGCGGAGCTCGAGCTGACTGAGGGACGGTATCACCAGGTGCGGCGCATGTTCGCGCACTTCGGGCTGCTGGTGACCGCGCTTCATCGGGAGCGTTTCGGTCACCTCGGCCTTGGCGAACTCTCGCCAGGGGCGTGGCGAGCGCTGGCGTTGGACGAGTTTGATTCCAAGAAAGGCGGGTGAAGGTGGAAAGACTTAGGGGGCGGGAATCGAAAAGGAATTCCAACAAAGGAATTCAATCGGGATTGACGGGACGACAGGGATAGTGGGCGGCGGAGCCGGGGACCGAATTTCGATTGGCCTGCCAGCCTCAAAGGCGGTCCGAGTCGTGGGTGCGGAAGGATCGCCGGGTTTGACTTACCCAGGCCATCCATCCCCTCCATCCCTGTGAATCAAATCCGGTTGATCTCCGCGAAGGCCCTGCGGCTGGGCGTCGTGCCGGCGCCGGGGACCTCCGGGGCAACGTAGTTGCCAGCCTCGATACGAGCGGGATGCTCCATCCAGTCGTGCAGCCATGGGATGTATTCGAGCAATGAGCACGACGGATGCGCGAAGCAGAGGTGCTGGTGCACCTGGCACATGTCGCCGACGTGCGGGGCAACCGGCAGGTTGTAGCAGCGCGCCATGTCCGCGACCTCCCAGAACTCGGTCACGCCGGCGAGGCGGACAACGTCGGGCTGGACGTAGTGCACGGCGCCCGCGTGGATGAAATCGCGGAACTGCGCGGACAGGTAGAGCTGTTCGCCCAGCGCGATGGGCGTGGCAATCGTCTCGGCGAGCCGCCGGTGTCCGAGCACATCGTCGAAGGCGAGCGGCTCCTCGATCCAGGTGATGTCGAACTCGGCGAGCCGGCCGGCAGTCTGCACCGCTTGGGGAAGCGTCCACCGTCCGTTGGCGTCGGTCATGATCCGGACGTCGGGTCCGAGCGCCCTGCGCACTGCCTCGACGCGGCGGAGGTCCTCGCGCGGGTTGGGACCGCCGACCTTCAGTTTCACGGCCCGGTAGCCCTCGGACTCGACGAGTCGGCGGCAATCGTCGACTACGGTTTCGAGCGACCAATTCAGCCAGCCGCCGTCGGTATTGTAGGCTTCGACCTTCTTGGAGGCGGAGCCTCCGAGCAGCTTCCACAGGGGCAGGCCGGCGGCCTTTGCGGAGAGGTCCCAGAGCGCGATGTCGATGGCGCCGAGCGCGAGGTGCGTGATGCCCGAGCGGCCCACCCAGTAGATCTCGGACTTCTTGTGCATCAACTCCCACAGCGCCCTCACCTCGCGAGGATCGCGCCCGAGGAGCAGCGGGCCATAGCTGTTGACGATGCAATCGACGATCAGGCGGTCCGTGGGCAGGTGCGCGTGCGTGCCGGAGAAGCCGTAGCCTACCAGGCCGGTGTCGGTGTGGATGGCGACGCCGGGGGCGCCCCAATGCGAGAGCCGGTGTGTGCTGTCCGCGATGGATCCGCGCGTCACGGGCGCGTGGAGGATGAAAGGTTCGAGCTTGGTGATAATCATGGCGGAGGTAGTCGGGGAAAAGGCTCCCAGGTCGGGCAGGATCCGCCCTGAATGCGGCGCAGAACAATTCCCGCGGTTGGTGACCGTCATGTACCCGGAGAGCCCTTCCGCCGCCGAGCCCAGCCGGGCTCGCTCGCGTTTTGCTCGCGTTTTTCCGAATCTTCGTGCCAATGCCGGGACGAATCAGGCAAATCCACCCATGTCACTCCCCTCCCTCAACGGCGCCCAGAAAACCCGGCTTCGCGGCCTAGGTCAGCAGCTCGACGACATGCTGCTCGTGGGCCAGGCAGGCGCCTCCCCCACCGTTGTGGCGGAACTGAACCGCCTGCTGGACACACACGAGCTGGTGAAAGTCCGGTTCGCGGGTGCCGACCGTGTTCAACGAGCGAGCCTCACGGAGGCGCTCGCAAACGCGGCGGCGTGCCTTCATGTGGGCTCGGTCGGATTCACCGCGCTCTTCTACCGTCCGAACGCCGAGCCCGGACGCCGGAAGATCGAACTTTGATCCCGCATGGCGCTTGCCGACTTCGGTTGGGATGAGTTTTTCTCAAAAGCGTTCGAGCGCTTCGAACGCGAGGGACTGCGGCCGGCCCGGGTCATCTGCGAATTGAAACACGCCTACGCACTCGCCACGGGCGAGGACGAGGTGCTCGGCGAGTGTCGCGGGCGCCTGCTTCATGAAGCGGGCTCGCGCGCGGATCTCCCCGCCGTGGGCGACTGGGTGGCGATTCGCCCGCGTTCGACCGATGCGAACCGGCACGACATACTCGCGGTGCTCCCGCGCAGGACGAGCTTCTCCCGACGTGCGGCGGGCGAACATGGTCACGAGCAGGTGGTGGCGGCCAATGCCGACGCGCTGCTGATCCTCGTGAGCCTCGAGCGCGAACCG
>JAJXYI010000597.1:12573-16320 GCA_021780625.1 bacterium
GAAGATCGAGCGTTACCTGGCCGTGGCGCGCCAGAGCGGAGCGGAGCCCGTGGTGCTGCTGAACAAGTGCGACCTTCACCCGAACCCGTCCGCGGCGGTCGACGCCGTGAAAGCGGTCTCCGCTGGCGCCGCGGTGCTGGCCACGAGCGCCACGGAGGGCACCGGATGCCGCGCGCTCTCCCGCTGGGCCCGGCGCGGGCGAACGATCGCGCTCGTGGGTCCCTCGGGCGCGGGCAAATCGACGCTGGTAAACCGCCTGATGCGCGACGAGGTGCAGGACGTGCAGGACGTGCGCGAGAGCGATGCGAAGGGCCGGCACACGACGTCACGACGCGAGCTGTTTGCGGCGCCGTCGGGGACGCTGATCATCGACACGCCGGGACTGCGCGAATTGCAGCTGTGGAAAGCGGACGTGGAGGATTCGTTTCCCGACATCGCGGACTTGGCGCTGCGCTGCCGCTTCTCCAACTGCAGCCACGAATCCGAGCCCGGCTGTGCGATCCGTGCGGCACTAGAATCCGGCGCCCTGGCGGCCGATCGCTGGCAAAGTTTCCTGAAGCTGGAAATCGAACGCGCCGAGATGCGCGCCCATCTTGCAGCGCGGGCGGATCGCAAGCCGCGCATCGTCTGGAAAAAGGCGTCGGACGGCCCGAGGCCGCGGTTCAGCCCCAACGCGGACCACGAGTGACGCCGGCTCCGGCGTCACGCTCGCGCGAATACGGGATTCACAGGGATGGAGGGGATGAAAGGGATAAGATGCGGCGAAGACGCGGACTAAGTTCCGATTGGTTTGCCAACCTCTAATCTCGTTCAGGTCTTGGGTGCCGAAATTCTCCCGAGCTACGCTCACCCCAACGATCCCAATCCCTTTCATCCCCTCCGTCCCTGTGAATACCGGTTTGAAAGCCCCGGGAGCGCACCACTCATAACCGCCGTGCGACCCCTACCGTGACGCTCCGGCCCGTGCCGGGCAGGAACACGGCCGTCGAGGCGGGCACGCGCGCGACGTCGAGCACTCCGGCCGTGCTCGCGATCCAGCGCCTGCCAAACAGGTTGTCGACCTGAACGAAGACGCTCCACCCGAGCGGCCAACGTCGCCCCAGACGAAAGCTTGTCACCGCCTCTCCTCCATAACCCAGACGTCCCGCGTGATCCGCCAATGTCCTCCCGGCGGTCCAGTCGCAGGCCACGGCTGCAAACGCACCGTGGTCGTCGTCGTAACCGAGCTCAATCCGTCCCTGGTGCGGCGGCAGTCCCGCCAGCCTTCGACCGCCGTCGACGGGATCCCCGAGAAAGACCGCCCGCGTCCACATGGCCGTGGTTTCAAGCCTCAGGCGACGGGGGCCCCGGAGAATACGCCAGCGAAGCGTCGTCTCCGCTCCCTCGTGCCGCGTCGGGCCGGCATTCACTGCGCCACGCGGAAGGCCGTTCGCATCCGCGAGGCGAAGGATCTCGTTGTACCAAAGTCCCCGATACAGGCACAGGTCCCAGTCGATGGCTCCGTGCGAGCCCCGAACGCCGCACTCCCAGGTGCCCGCGGTCTGTGTCAGAAGCGGATTGGCGCGTACCGTCGGTGCCCCCGCGGAACCCGAGATCGGCACCAGGTCGTCGAACGTCGGCGGTTCGGCGCTCTGCTCCCACGCGACATACGCCGTGGCAAGAGTCGACGGCGCCCAGGTGAGCCGGGTGCGTCCGAGCGCTCGGGCGTCACTCCACCGAATCAACGTGCCGCCGCTCCCCGACAGTCGGCTATCCGCGAGGCGGCGCGCCTCCAGCCACGAAGCGCCCACAGTCAGCGACACCCGGCCGCCCAGGTCCAAACGGTCGTCAACCGACGTCGACACTGTGGAGGCGCGCAGCGCCTCATCGGCGAAGAGCGCACCCTGGGCGCCCGACTGGTTGGCGTAGCGTCGAAGCCCATGCCCGCCCACCGCGCCCCGCGTGGCCACACGCAGTTCGTGGGCCAGATCGCCCAAATGGGCACGTTTCACCAGGCTGCCGGACCAGACGACATCGCCCCCGCCGCTTCGCGAGAGTCCGTTCGCCGCAAGTTGCCGGAACCAGTCGTTCCCTCCCGCAATGCCCAACGCAAAATCGGCCACGCCGGCGTCGATCCCTCGGTGCATACCCAAAGACGCCTGAATCAGGCTCGCCTCCCGACGCGGCTGGTCGCGCAACACTTCTGCGCTGACCGACTGCGGCGCGGCGTACGCCTGCGCAACCGTCAACGGGCCGGGCACGTCGTAGGCGAGCGAAACACCGTGGACGGCCCAGCGCAGCGGGCCCGCCCGGCCGGAGGCTGCGAACGCCTCTCGCCACTGCGTCGAGTGTGCGCGGTATCCGTCCAACCGTTGCACCGCCGCATCGGCCCTCACGCCATCGCCGGTTCCCTGCCACGCTCCACCCGCGGTAGCCCGCACATATCCCCAGCTTCCCGCCTGCAACGACAGCATGTTCGCGCCGCCGGCGGGTGGATCGTCGCGCACGAGGTCGATGACGCCGCCCATGACACCGGGGGCATCGGCCGCCGCATCGTATCCACGGGAGACATCCAGGCGATCGCCGAGACCGGGATCGAACAGCGCCGCGTTGAACGAGCCGTCCGCCTGGTTGAGCGGCAGTCCATCCAGCGCCATCAGAATCCCGCGGCTGCTGGGCGCGCTCTGGATTCCGGAGCCCCGGATGGACAACCGCGGTGGTTCGAAACCGCCAAAACTGGGCAGCAGCATCACGCCCGGCGCTCCGTCGAGCGCGGTCGCCAGACCCTCTGAGGCCCGTTCGCCGAGCCGCGACAGGTCGGTCAGACTCGAGGGCCCCACGCATGAACCGAGCCCCGAGGGCAGGCGCGCCGCCTCGACCCTCCACGGTGGCAGGCTCAGCGCATCGCCGACACGGGTGGCCGTGGCTCCTCGCGCCACGAGAGGCAGCAGGAGCAGCGCAAGGGTATGCCGTGCGGGGTTCACGTCGCCCCCATGAAACCACCCCGGCGTCAGTCGGACAATCCCCCACTTGCTCCCCGTGCTTGTGCTGAAACTACGCATCGGCCGAAGCTTGCGGCGCCCGCGAACGGAATTTTCGATCGGGCACCCATTACCCCTTTGGCCGAGATCCATCAACACCTCGACACCTTCCTGTCGGCCAGCCCCGTGGTCTTTTATACGGTGCAGGCCCAGCCTCCGTTCCGGCACACCTACATCAGCCGGAACGTCGAGCGACTGCTGGGGCATACCTCGGAGCATCTTCTCTCGGAGGCCGACGCCTGGTTCTCACGGATTCATCCGGACGACCAGCCAGGGGTCTATTCCGCCCTGCCGCAACTCTACGGATCGGAGCGCGTCGAGTGCGAGTACCGCTTCCTGACTGCGGCGGGCGCGTATCGGTGGATTCGCGACGAGCGCTGCCTGATCCGCGATGAACAGGGACGTGCGATCGACGTCGTAGGATGCTGGATCGACATCAGCACCCGCAAGGAGGCCGAGGAGCTGCGGCGGGCCAGCGAGGAGCTGTTCCGGAGCATTTTCGCACAATCCCCTCTGGCCATCGAGCTGTACGACGTGGACGGATTTCTCGTGGACCTGAATGCGGCGTGCGAGCGGCTCTTCGGCGTCGCCGACCGTCCGCTACGGGGCCGGCTGAACCTGTTTTCCGACGCCCATCTGCCCAGGGACGCTCGCGAGCGCGTGCTCGCGGGGGAGACGGTGGCCTACGAGGCGCACGTGGACCTGGAGTACGCCGGCGCGACCACCC
>JAJXYI010000062.1 GCA_021780625.1 bacterium
GCACGCCTCGGCGTCACGAAACTCCCCCCGACGGAGATGCCACAGGCCCACGGCATGATTGCAGCGGGCGTCACCCGGATCCCTTCGCAGTGCTTCGCGCCAATAGGCGAGCGGATCCCGGGTCGCATGCCGGTACTGCGCGAGGTGCTGTCCGATGACAAAAAGTTCGTCCGCACTGCCGACGTCCGACGGCTCGGGCGGCTCAGCGGCCGGTTCGGGCGGTTCGCCACGTTTCGGTGGCTCGAGCGAACACGCGAGCAGTTCGCGTCCGCTCTTTTCAAGCAATCGGAGCGAAATCTGCCTGCGCCGGGTGCCGCGCGGCAGGGCAACCTCCGTCCGAAACGGACGTTCGGGGCCGAGATCACCGTTCCACTCGCGAAATGGGCGGCCCGCGATGCTCACCTCGATCCGAGCCCCCGCGATCCTGCGGGTTGCCATCACGCCGATCTCCACCCGCCCTCCCCGCACGTCCAGCGCGACGGCCGCATCGCGCGACGCCTCGCGAACCGGCCCGATCTCGCGGACCGGATACCAGAAGACGCTCCAGGTTTTCGTCTCACCCGGCTGCAGATGGGAAAAGTCGGGCTGGTTGTCGGTGTAGACGCCGAGCATGAGCTCGACGTAGGGTCCGTCCGAGTCGGTCAGGTTCCGGTCCCAGGCGTATCCGAACGGGTGATTTCCCCAGGTCCATTGCTTCTTGCCCGGTGCTATTCGGTGATCCGCGATCTGGACCAGGCCCGCCTTTCTCAGGTGATCGTAGCCGCCGGAAAAGTCCCTGGTCGACCCCAGGCACATGTACGAGGTCGGCACCGGGATGTTGGCATACCACGAGAGGTCGTTGGGGGCATAGTCGGGAATCCCCTTTTCGTCCGCGGCCCCGCAGTGGGGTGGCACGAACTGGGTCGGCCGTTCCGAGGCCGGCACCCCGCCGCGGGCCCGGGCCGCGTAGTCGACTCCGTAATACCGACCTTCGCACAGCGGGAACCGGCTGACCGCACGCCTGGCGTGATCCGCCACCCAGCCCACGTCGGGTGGGAAGACCGACTGGTAGCCTTCGTGGACGCGCACCGCGACGTTCGCCCACCAGAGGAAGGTCTTCGTTAACGGAGTCCGGTTGTACACGCGCGCCTTCAGTTCGATGGCCGAGCTGCCCGGGTGCAGGCAGACGCCGTGCATGCCCTTCATTCGCTCCATCGGATCGTGGTCGCCCAGCCAGACCGTCTTGCTCCCGTCCGGATGCTCTTCGATTTCCACGTCCACCGGCATGAAGGTCGCGGGCCGGTGATGCTGGGGCCAGTTGAACTCCACACCTCCGGAGATCCAGGGTCCGGCGAGACCCACGAGCGCGGGCTTGATGACATGCTGGGCGTAGAAGAAGTCGTAGTCGTTGATCTTGTCCCGGCCCACATGGATGCGTCCCCCGAGTTCGGGCAGGATCATGAGCCGGACGAAGCCGTTCTCGATGTGCACCGCGTCCCAGGCGCGGCGGACGGGCGTGTCGGAAATCCGATTGTAAAACGGCAACGGATACACCCGGCCGCTGCTCCCCTGATAGACCCGCTTCTCCAGAAACATCGGATTACGGTCGGGGGCGCAGGGTTCGTAGGTCGGGAAGACCGCGGGCTCGCGGCGAACTTGGACGGTGTCTTGGGCCATGAGAGTGGTTGCGTTGCAGGCGGAGCGGCTCAGGGCGCGAGGTTCATGAGCGCCTCGTATCGAACAACCAGCGACACGCGACCGAGCGAGGCCACCTGCGTCCGGGTGCCAAAGTCCGGCCACGCGTCCCTGGGAAAATAGATCGGTGCATCCTTTCGAAGCGGAAGCACCCGCAGCGTCAGGCCATCCCGCCGCTCGGCCTCGGCCAGCCGCCAGAGTCCGAATTCGAGCGGGGTTCCCTTGTAGTCGTTGTCCTCCACGAGCCGGTCTCCCGCATAAAGCCGGGCCACGTCTCCGACGTAGCGAATTCGCAGGAGCGTGCGACCGGGCGAGGCGATCACGGCCGCGGGCAATCCGACATGCCAGACCGCCGCCTGCGAAAATGCCGACGAAGGCGGGGCCAGCGGTATCCGGCGCTTCGGGTTGGGATTCATCCGGACTTCAGGCGCCGGGCCCGCCTCCCGAAGGAGCGTCACCTCCGGCCGCGGCCGCGGGTTCGCCTTAACCTCCGCGACATACTCTGAAAACAATCCCTCCCGGCCCAGGGCGCGGAATCCGGCCGGCGGCGCCGACGGAGCGGGAAACAGCGCCACGCGCAGCCCGGTGGGTTGGTTTGACGAGAGATGGAGCACCGGGCCGTCTCCAAAAGTCTCGGCCGGCGAGAGGCACAGGCGTTCCGCCCCACCAATGTCGAGCTTGGCGAGGTTCAGCGCATCCTCGCGCGAAAGCACGACGATGCGCAGGTCCGGTTTCCCCGGACGGCGGATCACGACGGCAACCCCGCGCCCCGGCCTCAGGTCGCCGACCACGCGAAGGTCTCCACGGATGTCAACCTGGCCGCAGGGGGCAGTCACCATCGCCCCTTCCCGTGGAAACGCGAACTCCACCGGAATCCCCGGCTGTGCGGCGAAGACGAATACATGCTCGGCGCGCAGCCGACACACTGGCTCGGCCGTCGCATACACCAGTCGCACACCCTCCAGGTCAAAATTGACGGGCCAGAACAGGCAGGTCCCCGCCGGCACATCGACCGGCTTCGCAGGGACGAGCAGCGTACCCGATTTCAATTCGAGCTTCGCCTGAAACCCCGCCAACCCGGGCAAGGGGTAATGCCGCTGGTAGGTGTTGATGAAAAGGAATCCCGCCTCTCCGTCTCCCCGAAACGCCACGCGCGGCGTCATGCGATCCCCAAGCCCGGTCGGACGGGCCGCCGGATAGTCCGTGACCATCGGGGCGATGCGGTCGCCGAAGTCCGCGAGAAACAGGTTCAACATCCGCATCCACCGGTAGCTTTCGCGCACCTGGCCGAATTCACCGAGCGGCGCCTGGAAATCGTAGGACTTCTCCTCCAGGTCGTTCGCCCCGTGCCACGAGGACAGCGACTCCGCCATCGGCTCGCCTGCGTCCGGATTGGTGCCGCCATGGTACATGTAGGTCCCCAGGAGCGCGACGCCCGAGCCCACTTTCACATACTCCGGCGCCACGACGTCCAAGGCGCTCACCACCGGCCGCCGGTGGTAGGCGGTCGCCATGCCGCCGCCCATCTCGGCTGTCAGGAAAGGGTACCCAGCGTAACGCGACTGGTAGGCCGGATCCTTCGGCTTAAGGTCCGCTCCGACGTTGTCCTCGGCGCGGATCGAATCGAAGAAGAAATTTGGATTGGGCGGGAGCACCTGCCGGCTCGAGCTCCAGAACTGCGCGGAATACCCGCCGAAGACCGGGAGAAAACCAGTCCCAGGTACGACGGCGCGGTCCCAGCCCGTGGCGCTGTAAAAAGGCGCATCGAGCCCCGCGGTTCTGGCAAGGTTCAGGAGGGTCTCCATGTGCGCCACGCCCCCCTTCCCCGCCCGGTATTCATTTTCCAGCTGCACCCCGACGATGGGGCCGCCGTCCTTCCAAAGGAGCCCCCGGACCTGCCGGCCGATCTGAGCGAAGAAGCCCCGCACGTTCGCGAGGTAGGCCGGATCGTTCGTGCGGGTTCGCTCCTCCAAGATCCAGTCAGGAAATCCGCCATTGCGAACCTCGCCGTGATCCCAAGGCCCCACCCTCAGCCAGACCAGCATGCCGTGCTTCGCGCACAGCTCCACGAAGCGTCGCAGGTCCCGGCGTCCCCGCCAATCGAATACGCCCCGCCGTTCCTCATGGAAGATCCAGAATACGTACGTGGACACGATCGTCACGCCGCCGGCCTTCATCTTCAGCAGCTCCCGCTCCCACTCGCCGGCCGGATACCGGGCATAATGAAACTCGCCCATCACCGGGAACCACGGGCGTCCGTCCCTCGTGAAGGTGCGGTCGTTCACCCCGAGCACCACGCCCGCAGGGGATCGCCCGCCGGCCGGGAATGCCAGCGCATGCACCGGTGGCGGAACCATCGCGCGAATCGTCGCGACC
>JAJXYI010000640.1 GCA_021780625.1 bacterium
CGGAGGGCGATCCCAGGAATCGACCCACGGTATCCAGGACGTGGTGACGGAGCCCGGATGGACAGGGCCTCGTGTCGCGGATGGTGGCGGGTGTGGCCATGGTGGGGTCGGGCGGGGGAGGAGCGATCATGCGCTCCCGCGGGCGGGTCACTGAGTTGCGTTGCGGATCTCGTGCACGCGGGCTGGGGTGAGGTTGCCTCCGGGGTTGCCCCAGGAGTTGAGGACGAAGGTGAGCACGTCGGCCACCTGCTGGTCGCTCAATTGCGACTGGGCGGGCATGATGTTGTTGAACGCTTTTCCGTTCACGGTGACCGGGCCGGTGAGGCCGTGGGTGACGATCCGGGCGGCGCGTTCAGGATTGGCCTTGAGAAAATCGGAACCCGCGAGCGGGGGGAAGAGAGTGGGCAGGCCCTGGCCGTTGGGCTGGTGACAGGCGAAGCAGATCTGGTTGAAGACGACGCGGCCGCGGTTGACCTGGGCCAGCACGGGGGAAGGCAGGGCGGGTGTCGCAGGTGCATTGACGATGGCGGAAACGGGCTGGGGGGCGGGACCGCTGCTGTGAAAGAGCGTGTAGGAAACCTTGCCTGAATAGACGTTCCGGTTTTCGGGACCGCTGACCTTCAACATGCCGAGAGCGCCCTGATTGAAGGCGCGGGAGAGTGCGTGGTCGACGAGCAGGTAGGTGCCGGGCACCTTGACCCGAAACTCGACGACGGTCGCGGAGCCGGGCGGGACGGTCGTGGTCTGCACGTCCTCAAGTGGGTGGCCGAAGGTGCCGTCCGGATACACGCGGTCGAAGATCTCGCCGATGATGTGGAAGGAGGAGGTGAGGTTGGGGCCGCCGACTCCGAAATAGATGCGCACGCGGTCGCCAACCTTGGCGGTCAGGGCGCCGGCGCCGGTGAGGGCACCGACGGAGCCGTTGAACAGCACGTAGGTTGGCCGCTCATCGATGGACTTGGCGGCATCGAACGACTGGAGCCCGGGATCCCCGTAGGCGCCGGTCGTGTAGAAATCACCCTGCATCACGTAGTACTCCTTGTCGACGGGAGGCAGACCGCCCTTGGGCTCGACGAGGACCATGCCGTACATGCCATTGCCGATGTGCATGGGGACGGGGGCAGTGGCGCAGTGGTACACGTAGAGCCCGGGCTTGAGTGCGCGGAACATGAACTCGGAGCTGTGCCCGGGTGCCGTGAACGAGGCGACGGCGCCGCCGCCGGGGCCGGTCACGGCGTGCATGTCGATGTTGTGGGGCAGCTTTGAAGTCGGGCTGTTCTCGAGGTGGAAATCGATGAGATCCCCCTCGCGAACGCGCAGAAAGGAACCGGGCACCGTGCCCCCGAAGGTCCAGAAGGTGTAGAGCGTGCCGTCGGCGATTGGCCTCACGATTTCGCGGACCTCCAGGTGGACGACGACGCGGGCCGGATAATCGCGTTTGATCGGCGGAGGGACGAAGGGCGGCGAGGTGAGCACGGCCTCCTCGACGGGAAGGGATGCGAGTTCCGGAGGGAGCTGAAAGGCGCGTGGAGAGGAGGGGTCGTCGTCCGCACGCGCGACGAGCGGAAGACAGGCGGCGAGCGCGAGGGCGAGCCCCGCGATCACGGTCGGCAAGCCCGCCGGTGCGCGAGGTGCCGCGCGATGGCGGGAAAGGCGAGGGAGCGGGGTGTCGACGGGGGCAATTGCCTCGCTGCTTGCCTGGATAATCTGCGAGGGGATGCAGTGGAAGGGCTTCATGGGAGACGTGCGCAAAGGTAGCCCATTGTGTGGTCTGGCGCCTTGACCTGGATCAACCTGTCTCGAAGCTCGCGGATAATTCAATCGCAATAGGATATTTAGCTCTGGGAATCGGCTTCGCGTGGATTCCTGCGGTGTCCGCGAGCCAGGCAGTCGTGCGGATCCCGGACTGCGAGGACAAAAAAACGTCTGCCGCGTGATGCGCGGCAGACGTTGGAGGGGGGAGAGCGCGGGAGAGGGGGCCGCGGCGCGTCAGCCCTTGTGCGTGCGCAGCTCGTGCACGCTGGCGGCGGTGAAATGGCCGCCGGAGTTGCCCCAGGAATTGAGGACGAAGGTGAGCACGTCGGCGACTTGCTCGTCGCTAAGCTGCTGCTGGGAGGGCATCGCGCTGTTGAATTGCTTGCCGTTGACGGTGACGGGGCCGACCAGGCCGTGGGTGACGATCCAGACGGCGCGATCGGGATCGGCCTTCAGGAAATCGGATTTCGCCAGCGGCGGAAAGAGATGGGGCATGCCCAGGCCATTGTGCTGATGGCAGGCAAAGCATATTTGGTTGAACACCTTTCGACCGCGCTTGATTTGCGCGGCTGACGCGGGACCCTGGTCCTGCGGGCTGGTGGCGGCCAGTCCCCTGACAGGGACTGACAGCGCTGCGAGCGCGAGGATGACGGATAGGAGGAGGGGGAAGCGGCGGGTACGCGCGGAGGGACTAATGCCTCGATCGGAGCGGGGCTCGCGCCCCGTTTCGGTGGATTCAGGTTTCATTGTTCGCGGGTACCATACAGACAATTTCCGATTTCGCCTGTATCCGCTGCAAATTACGCGTCACCCCGCCCCTGTCCCGGGTAGTATTTGGCGGTTAGTTGATCCGCCGGCTAATGATAGTTATGTAATCAAAATCCAATGACTAATGGAAGCAGCGGCCGGAGCGGGGGGCGTCGGGGCGATCGGCCTGGCAGGCTTGGGTAAGTACTTGCTGCGAACCGGGGGTCGTCTGCTCAGTCGAAGATGCGGCCCCGGTTGAAACGCCAGAGCGCGACGGCCATGATGATCGCCGAGATTGCCGCCAGGGCGCCCAGGGTTGGCAGGATGTCCCCCAGGGATTGGCCCGCCCAGAGCACGTCGGTGAATCCCTCGACGGACCAGTAGACCACCGTGAGGTGGCTGATCTTCTGGATAAACGCGGGCATGAAGCTGACGGGGAACCAGGCCCCGCCAATGGCGCTCATCGTGAGCACGAGGAAGGTGGTGAGTCCCTGAGCGGCGCCCTGGGTGGGTGAGACGGCGGCGATGAGCATGCCGAATGCGGAGCAGGCAGCCGCGGCGCAGAGGCTGACGACGAGGAGCGGAATCAGGTGCTGCCACAGGCCGAGGTCGTACATGAGATGGCCGGCCACGAAAAGGACGACGAGCTGCAGGAGTCCGAGGACGACCCCGAACAGGAACTTCGCGCCAAGAATCTGACCGCGTGTCACCGGGCCGGAGAGAAGACGCTGAAAGAGGCCGGCCTTCTTTTCGTCGAACAGCGAGGTGGAGGAACCGCTGGCCGCGAACAGCAGGAACATGATTGCGTACCCGCCGACGAGGCGCGCGGCCATGGGGTTCTTCACGTCCTTGCCGGCAACCTGTTCGGTCTCGATGTGGATGATGCGGGTGAAGGCATCGCCGACCGCGGAGGTCGCCTTCTTGGCGTCCGGGGAGGGGGTGCCTGGAGTGGAAGCTGGGTCGAGCGTGCGGAGCGCGGGGTCGTGGGGCTTGGGCTCGTCGGTGGCGATTCCGAAACCACCGGCCTCGATATTGTGAAAAATCCTATTTCGGTCGCCGCCGAAGGTATCGGCGATGGAGTCGGCGAGGTGGCGGTTGAAGGCCTCGAGGCGGGGGCCTCCCACGAAGCGCCGGGCGGACTTCTGGAGCGAGCGGCCGAGCAGGGTCGGCACGTTGGAGAAGATGGTCTTTTGAAGGACTCCGTTGACGGTCTGCGTCTCGACCTCGTTGCGCGGGTTGCTGAGAAATTTCAGATGGATGCCGAAGCCCTCGTCGGGGATGAGATCCCTGGGGATGATCAAGGCGAACCGGTAGGCGTTGTTGTGGAGGGCGGCGCGCACGTCGGCCTCGGTGAGAGGGCGGGGCTGGCCGTGGGGGTCGTGGGTCGTGGTGATGACGTGGAAGGTCTTCTCGGCCTTCAGCGCGTTGACCAGGTCGAGGGCGCCCGGGTCGCTGCTGAGATTGACGACGGCGAGGTCGATGCCCGTGGGGCCCGCGTCGCCGGTTTTGTTGAGTCCGAAGACGAAGCCGAAGATGTAGATCAGCACCATCGGCACGAGGAACGTGATGATCACAGCGGCGCGATCGCGCCAGAAATTGAGAAAATCCTTTCGGAAGAGAACGAGAAGGTTGCGCATGGGGGCGGGGGTGTCGGAGTCACTCGCGCAGCGTGCGCCCGGTCAGGTGGAGGAACAGGTTTTCGAGCGAAGGGCGGTGGGTGACGAAGATCCGCGGGGAGAGCCCGGCGGCCTCGGTGAGGGAGAAGAAGGCGGACAGGGGGTAGTTGGCGTGGGGGCGGAAGCGATGGGTGTCGCCGTCACGGATGAGCACGCCGTTGGGAGCGAGGCGTTCGAGGATCGCGGCGGTGGAGTCGTTGGACGGGAAGCTGATCTCGTCCTCGAAGGGGAGCCGGGTGAGGAGGCCGTCGAGTGTGTCCAGGGCGAGGATACGTCCGTGGTCGATGATGCCGATGCGGCTGCAGAGGCGTTCGGCCTCTTCCATGTAATGCGTCGAATAGATGATGGTCGTTCCCGCGCGGTTGAGCTTGAGCAGGTGTTCGAAGATGGCGTTGCGCGACTGGGGGTCGACGCCGACGGTGGGTTCGTCGCAAAGCAGCAGCCTGGGGCGGTGGAGGAGGGCGGCGACGAGGTTGAGGCGTCGCTGCATGCCGCCGGAGAACGTCGACACCGGGGCGTGCCGCCTTTCGGTGAGCTGGGCCATGTCGAGCGCCTCCTCGATCCGGGAGGACAGCTCCCGGCCGCGCAGCCCGTGGAGTTGGCCGAAGATGCGGAGGTTTTGGAGGGCGGTCAGATCGCTATAGAGGGCGAGCGCCTGGGGCACCAGGCCGATGGTTTCGCGAGCCTTGCGAGTTTGGGGGCCGAGTGGTGTGCCGTCGAGGGCGAGGGAGCCGGAGTCGGCTGCGCGGAGGCCCGCGACGAGCGACATGAGCGTGGATTTTCCCGCCCCGTTCGGACCCAGCAGGCCGAAGAAATCGCCATCTTCGATGGTGAGCGTCACGCCGTCGAGCGCGGTCAGGGATCCGTAGCGCTTGGTGGTGGATTGGA
Source organism: bacterium (assembly GCA_021780625.1). The sequence continues at coordinate 5,067 of JAJXYI010000640.1, forward strand.
GGGTGAGCATGGAGCTGGGCCTTTTGGCGTGGAAGGAATCGAACGGAAACAGTAACTCCGAAGGCGGGGGCTAGTTACCGAATATCCGCAGGCTCGATTCCAACCTCGCGATGCGCGGGGGTGGGGGCAAATCCAAAAGGGTGGCGCCGCCCAGTGGCGCCTGGCGGCTTATTTGAGCTCCGCCAGCTCCGATTTCAGGTCGAGCACGAAACGACGGACCGTGTCTTCGGAAGTGGCCCAGGAACACATCAGCCGGTATCCGCTCGCACCGATGAACCCGTAAAAATGCCAGCCGCGACGGTGCAGGCCGTCGGCGACGGGTTTGGGCAGTTCGACGAAGAGTGCGTTGACCTCGGGCTCGGCCTGGAATCGCAGGTGGGGCAGGTCTCGAAGGGCCGCGGTGAGCTTTGCGGTCATCGCGTTGGCATGGGTGGCGTGACGCAGCCACGCGCCGTCGCGGAGCATGCCGACCCACTGGGCGCAGTGGAGGCGCATTTTGGAGGCGAGCTGCCCGGCTTGCTTGCAGCGGTAATCGAATTCGTGTGCGAGCTTGGGATTGAAGAAAACGACGGCCTCGGTGGTCATCATTCCGTTCTTGGTGCCGCCGAAGCACAGGACGTCGACGCCCGCGCGCCAGGTGAAGTCGGCAGGCGAGGTTCCGCTGCGTGCCTGCAGGGCGGCGGCGGCGTTGGAGAAGCGTGCTCCGTCCATGTGCACCGCGAGCCCGTGGCGCTTGGCGGCGGCGGTCAGCGCCCGAATTTCCTCGAGCGTGTAGACCGTGCCCCACTCGGTGGACTGCGTGAGGGAGAGCACGCGGGGTTTTGGGAAATGGATGTCGGTGCGCTTCAGGATCAGGCGCTCGACGTCCTCGGGAAGCAGTTTCCCGTTGGGCCCTGAGGCGACCAGGAGTTTGGTGCCGTTGGAGAAAAATTCGGGCGCACCGCATTCGTCGGTCTCGATGTGGGCGAAATCGTGGCAAATCACGCTGTGGTAGCTCTGGCACAGCGAGGCGAGCGCGAGCGAATTGGCCGAGGTGCCGTTGAACACGAAATACACCTCGGCGTCGGGCTTCTCGAACACCTCGCGGATGAGATCGCACGCGCGGCGGGTCCATTCGTCATTGCCGTAGCTGGTGACGCAGCCGCGGTTGGCCTCCTCGAGGGCCTCCCAGGCCTCGGGACAGATGCCTGCGGTGTTGTCGCTGGCGAAGGTGCAATCGTGGGTGGAGGGGGGCGGAAGACGTGACATGGTGTCGGATTGGATGGGGATGCTTCCGTGGCGACGCGCCCCGGAGGCAGTGTTGTCGATGAAACAGCACTACGGGACAGATGGGGCGGGTGTCAAAGGGAGCCGCATCGTTCCCTCGGAGGCGCGGATGCTTGGTTGCTCTCGCGCGGAGCGGCATTGCCCGCCACAGTGTGACCATGAATCCGAAGCGTGTCTGGTTGGCCGCGGTGGCCTTTTCCCTGGGGGCAGGAGCATGCCTGGAGGGGGCCGAGAACCTGATTCCGGAGTCGGCGGTCGTCGCACAGAACGCGCCGGCAAGATTCGAATTGCTCGTGACCAACGAAGGTTCCGAGGCCTCGACCGTGGACCTCAAGCCGCTCCTGAATGCGAGGCTGCATGCGGGGTCGCAGACCGCGGAGGAAGTCGAGCTTCGAATGGTGGGGAAGGCTGGGCCGCGAACGCTTGGGTCGGGTGGATTTCTCAGGGTCGCGTACACGCTGGTCCTTCCCCCGGGGATAACGGGGCCGGTCATCCTGGAGCCGAAGTTCCCCGAGCTTCGGCCCGTCATGTTTTCGGTGGAGCCTGAGCGCATCGCGGTCGCGGCGACCTCTTCCGCGACGGGAACGCGGTCGGGGGCGACGCGGCAGGGGGGAGTGAGTGAGCTCCGGCGCGAGGCGGCACTCAGGAGGAGCACGCGATTGCTGAGCGGTGTTTCCGCCTACGAGCCCGTGTATTTCGGAATTGGGGCCAGCGACGGGCTCAACGCCAAATTCCAGCTCAGCCTCAAATACAATCCCTTTGAGATCTGGCCCTTCTTCTTCGGCTACACGCAGACCTCGCTCTGGGATCTCCATTCGACATCGGCGCCGTTTCGCGACACTTCATATCGACCGTCGCTGTTTTACCTCAATGAGAATGTCTGGACCGCACGGGACCGAAGCCTTCGATTTGGGTGGCAGGGGGGATTCGAGCATGAGTCGAATGGCAAGGGCGGAGCCGATTCGCGCAGCATCAACCTCATCTTCGCGCGCCCCCGCTTCGAGTGGCGCATGGGGGGTGGCAGCAGGCTGGTGATTTCACCCAAGGTGTATGGATACCTTGATAAGTCGGAAAACCCGGACATCGCCGACTATCGCGGCTATTGCGACTTCCTCGTGAGCTACCTGTGGCACGACTGGAGGCTGTCGGTCACGGCCAGGCGGGGGATGCGAGCGCACAATGGGAGCCTGCAGATCGACGCGGTGTTTCCGCTGCAAACGACCGAGGACCTCTTGACGAGGGTCGGCGTACGGGGCGTCAACGGGTATCTCTTTTTGCAATACTTCAACGGCTGGGGCGAATCGATACTCGACTACAACCGGAAGCTCCATTCGCAGGTGCGGGCGGGCCTGATGATCGTGCCCTGAGGGGCGACGCGCCCGGGGAGTCAAGGTGACCGCCTGTAATCTTGCATCAAATTCGAGCCACGCCGGTTGACCAATGATTGCACCGCGCTAAGGATTGAAGGCATGAACACCAGTCCGAGGGGTGCGTCCGCGCGCAAGATCCTGTACTTGGATGGTGGGCATTCCAATTCCGACGACATCTACGAGACCCTGCGGACCTGTGATGTCGGGATGGAGGTCTCACGCGTCACGCGGGCGGAGGATTACAGGGTGGCCCTCGAAGGCCGCGAAGCGGACCTGATCGTGGCCGACGACACGGTGCCCGGGCTCCCGGGAATGGGTGCCCGCGATCTCGCTTGGCAACGTTGTCCGAACGTGCCGTTCCTCTATATCTCCGGCACGCCGACACGGGAACGGATTGAGGCTGCCCGGAATGCCGGTGCGGCGGACATGGTGGACGGGCGGAATCTCCCGCACCTCCTGGCGGCGGTCAGGTACAGCCTCAATCTCGTGGACATGGAACTCCGGATACGCCGCCGGGCCAGGCTGGTGAGCGCGGTCCAGGAACTCTCACTGGTCCGCACGCTGGGGGAAATCCAGGTGATCGTCCGCCGCGCCGCGCGCGAGTTGACCGGAGCGGACGGGGCGACCTTCGTGCTGCGCGACAGCGGTTGCTGCTTTTATGCGGACGAGGATGCGATCAGTCCGCTTTGGAAGGGGAAACGCTTCCCCATGTCGGCCTGCATCAGCGGCTGGACGATGATGAACAGGCGGTCTGTGATCATCGAGGACATCTATGCGGACTCGAGGATACCGGCGGAGGCCTATCGCCCGACCTTTGTGCAGAGCCTGTTGATGGTTCCGATCCGGACCGAGGCGCCGATCGGGGCGATCGGAAACTACTGGGCGACCAGCCATCGAGCCACGCCGGAGGAGGCGGACCTGCTCCAGGCACTCGCGAACACGACCTCGGTCGCGATGGAAAACGTGCGGGTCTACGAGGAACTCGAACAGCGCGTGAAGGATCGCACGGTGCAGCTCGAGGCGACGAACCGGGAGCTGGAGGCGTTTTCGTATTCGGTTTCTCACGACCTTAGGTCGCCGCTGACGGTGGTGCGGGGTTACTCGGAGCTTCTGCTGGGCGTTCTGGGCGACACGGCGGAGCCGGGAGTGCGCCGCTACCTCGAACAACTCGTCGCGGGTTCGAAGCAGATGTGCGAAATCGTGGACGACCTGCTGCGGCTGGCCATGGTGGCCAAGACCGAATTGCAGGTCCAGGAGATTGATCTGAGCCGGGAGGCCGGCGAGATTCTTTCGAAGAACCGGGCCAATGATGCCGTGCGAAAGGCCGAGTGCGTGATCGAGCCGGGCGTCACGGCGCTGGGCGATCCAGGCCTCGTGAGGGTGGTGCTCGAGAACCTGCTGTCGAACGCCTGGAAGTATTCCTCGCGCACGGATGCCGCGAGGATCGAATTTGGGCAGCAGGCTGCGACGGATGGGTCGTGCGTCTTCTTCGTGCGGGACAACGGCGCGGGCTTCGACATGGACAAGGCCTCGTCGCTGTTCGCACCCTTCCACCGTTTGCACGATCAAACGGAATTTGAGGGGACGGGGGTCGGCTTGGCGACCGTCCAGCGGGTGATCAGCCGGCACGGAGGGAAAATCTGGGCGGAAGCGGCGGTAGGGAAAGGGGCCGCGTTCTTTTTCACCCTGCCTGGATCGAAGCGGAAGGAGTGAGTCGTTGCGCCGCCCGGCATGGACCGGGTGCCCAGTCAGACGGTGGCCCCCCCCGAGGGCGCCGGCCCGCGGGAGCTCGCCTGCTTCCGATGGCAAACCTGCGCCGTCTGCGGCGGGAGGGCATGGATGGAGCGCTTCCGGGCAGGATTCTGGGTCCTTGCAAAGATCGTTCGATGGTGGCGATTCTTGGGAGAGGGCGCTGGAGCCCGTCCCCCAAGCATTATCACCATGCGCGTCATCAGAACCCTGATCCTTGCCTGTCTCGCCGTTGCCTGCGGAATGCAATGTGCGGCTGCGGAGTTGACGTGGACACGGGATCGCGTGCGGCTGACCGTCGACAACACGGTGGTATCCGTTCACGCGAGTTTCCCCTACCGAAACACCGGATCGAAGGCCGTGCGCGTCCTGGTGGCGCGTCCGTCCTGCGACTGCATGGTCGTGGGAGATTCCTCCTTCGTGGTGGAACCGGGGAAGGAGGGTGCGCTCGACGTGACGTTACGCCTCATGGGCCAAGTGGGCTCGGTGCGCAAGGAGCTCTGGGTGGCCACCGACGCCCCCGACGCGTCCCCGCAGAGGCTTGAGCTCGATGTCGAGGTGCACGAGCGCATCGCGGTCAGGCCACGGATGCTGTTCTGGACCCTGGGCGACGAGCCATCGGCGAAAACGATCAGGGTTGCCGTGAGCCCCGAGGGTTCGGCCCGGCTTCTTGGCGTGCGGACTTCGGGCGGGGAATTTCTGGTGGCAACGGAGCCTGGGGCGGCGCCCGGGACCTGGATACTGAGTGTTCATCCTGTGGATACCAAGAGCCGTCGCAACGGCTCGGCCGCGCTCGATTTTGCCGGCTCCGACGGGGCGCCGCTTAAGGTGGAGGTTTATTTGGTCGTCCGATGATCCGCGGCATAGGCATCCTCCTGTTCGTCGCGGTCCTTCCGGCGCTGGCATCGCTGGTGGTTTACCGCGGCTCGCTCGCGCGGGCAATCGCGCCGGTGGTGGGGATTTCGTACCGCGAGGCGTTTCTGGGAAACGTAATCTGGGTGGATGCGCGTTCAGCGGATGATTACCGGCGAGCCCACGTGGCCGGAGCAATCTCTCTGGGCACTGAAGGCTGGGACCAGGCACTCGCCGAGATCGCCCGAAGGTGGAAGCCGGGGATCAGGATCGTCGTTTACTGCAGTGCGGGCTGCGATCTCGCCCGCGAGGCCGCGGTGCGGCTGAGGACCGACGCAGGAATCGAGGGGGTGTTCACCCTTGAGGGCGGATGGCCGCCTGGGGCGGCGGGGGATGGCCGATGAAGACGCGCAGGTGGCTTGAACATGGTGCGCTCCTCACATTGGGCCTGGTGTTTGCCGCCGCGGGGATCCTGAAGGTGGCGGATCCCGTGGGATTCGCGGACGCGGTCTATCGGTACCGAATGCTGTCGTGGACACCCTCGCTCGTGTTGGCCGTCTACCTTCCGTGGCTGGAGTTAGTGGCCTCGCTGGCGCTGCTTTCGGCGCAGCTCAGGAGGCCGGCGGTCGCTCTGCTGGCCGGATTGTGCGTGGTATTCCTGGTGGTCCAGGGACTGGCGAAGGCGCGGGGATTGGAGCTGACGTGTGGATGTTTTGGGGGAAGCGGCGGCGGAGGAGGAGATCTTGGCTGGAGCATTCTCCGCGATCTCGCGCTGCTGGCGCTGGCGCTCGCGTACCTCGGCTCGACGGCGAGAACGGGGGCGCGGAGATAGGCGCGGCCGGGCATTGCCGGCTGCTCACAGGACGAGGTCGGGAGGAACGTTGGCGAGAGCCTCCTCGATTGTCGTGATGCCCTGACGCACCTTCAACATCGAGTCCTGGTGAAGCGTCTTCATGCCGCCGCGCACGGCGATGCGTTTGAGATCGGCCACCTGGAGCCTGCCGTTGATGGCCTCGGTCAGCTCCTCGCTATTGGTCATCAATTCATGGATACCGACGCGCCCCTTGTAGCCTGAGCCGCCGCAGGCGGGACAGCCCTGGGGGTTGGCGCGAAAGACGGTCTCCACCCGCGCCCCCAGCGCCTTTTCGACGATGTCCCTCTCGCGGCCGGCGGGGGCGCACTGCTGCTTGCAGTTGCTGCAGACGCGACGAAGCAGGCGCTGGGCGCAGACCGCGACGAGCGAGGCGGAGATGTTGAAGGGTTCGACGCCCATCTCACACAGGCGGGTGATGGTGGAGGGAGCGTCGTTCGTATGTAGCGTGGAGACGAGCAGGTGCCCGGTGAGGGCGGCCTCGATCGCGATCTCCGCGGTCTCCTGATCGCGGATCTCACCCACCAAAATCACATCGGGGTCCATTCGCAGATAACAGCGCAGCGCCCGGGCAAAGGTCAGGCCGATCTGACGGTTCATCTGCATCTGGTTGATTCCGGCCAGGGTGTATTCGATGGGGTCTTCGGCGGTCTGGATGTTGATGTCGGGGTTGTTGATTTCGGACAGGGCCGAATAGAGCGTCATCGACTTGCCTGATCCGGTGGGGCCGCAGTGCAGAATCATGCCGTAAGGCTGCCGGATGCACTCCTGGTAGCGTGCGAGGTTCTCGTCGGAGAAACCCAGGGCGGTGAGTGGAAGCGTCGACTTCTGCTTGTCGAGGATGCGCATGCACACCTTCTCGCCAAAATTCATCGGACCGGTTGCGACACGCAGGTCGATATCGATGTTTTTCTTGGTGTATTTCTTGAAGACGATGCGGCCGTCCTGTGGAAGCCGCCGCTCGGCGATGTCGAGGTTGCACATGATCTTCAGGCGGGTGACCAGTGCGTTGCTGACCTGCTTGGGCAGGCGGAGCTTCTCGTAGCAGAGACCGTCGACGCGATAACGCACGACGAGGTCCCTTTCGTGGGGTTCGATGTGGATGTCGGAGGCGCCGGTCATGTAGGCGTCCTCGATCACCCGATTGGCGAGCTGGACTATCGGGGCGGAGTCCTCGCTCTCGAGATCTGCGGTGCTGACCTCCGAACCGTCGGGGGAGTAGGCGGTCGTGATGACGTCGGCGACGGAGGAGATGTCGACCTCCACGCTGTCGGCCCCTTTTCCTCCATCCTTGAAATGTCGTTTCACGAGGGAATCGATCAACGAGGCTGGGGCGACGGAGACATCCTCGATGACGAATTCGGTTGCCTGCTGAAACGACTCCCGTTTGGCGAAGTCGAGCGGGTTGGGCATTATCACCGCGATTGAGCCTGACGACAGGCGCTTGTAGGGGAAGATTCCCTCGCGCCGGATGATGGCGTCACCGATGGCCTCGACGAGCGTGGGGTCGATATCGATTTGGTCGGCGCGGGCGACGAGCGGGAGCGAGGTCAGGCGGGCGACGAACTTGGCTGTGTCCTCGGCGCTGAGTTGGAATTTGGGGTCCAGCATCCGCTGGATCAGGGGAGCGGAGTACTCGGCGACCTCCGTGAGCAGGTCCAGATCGCGCTCGACAAACAGACCTCCGGTGCCGGCTCCCGGCTCCTTGTTGAGCACTTGGATGGCGCCGATGATGATGTTGGTCTTCAGTGGCACCGTGAGCATGGAGTGGACTTCGAAGCCTGTATGCAGGTCTTGCAGGATCGCGGCGTCGGGACCGTCTTTCGGGAAAAACAGGGGCTCGCCGGACGCCAGGACCCTGCCGACATTGCCGGTGCCCAGCGGGAGTTTCGTCGCAAGGAGATGTGCCGTGGCATCCTTGAACCGTTGCGCAAGCGCGGAGTCAGCACCCCACAGCGTCGGCGAATAATAGACATGCCTGAAGGCGATGTCGTTGCCCTCGACGAGGTATAGCGTCATGGACTGTGCTTGGAGGGCTTCGACCACCTTGCTCGCCGTCAACTCGATCACCGAACTCACGTCTTCGCGGCTCGGGGTGGGCTTCGAGATGACCTTGATGAGAAGGGAGCGGCGCAGGGTGCTGGCGATATTCGATACGACCATGACAGAGCGGTGCGGGGTGTTGGGGTCTCCGGGAGGGGGAGCTGGAGGAGAGGACGCGTGAGCGCTGCCAGGACTGATCCTTGCCAGGGGAGGAGAGCCCTGCAATGCGAAAGGCGGCGAGAACGGGGCCGGGGCGTGGAGCAGGACGCGGTGATTTTCTTCGCAAGAATAAAAAAATTGGCGAAGATATAAAAATATGACCTTTATCGTGCGCTGTTTGAATGCCCTTCGTGGATCGATGCCGTTGTGGAGAAGAGGGGAGCGTGCGGCGGCGCGGCTGCTCCGGCGCGAGAAGGGGTATCGGGTGCTGGCGAGGAATTGGCGCAGCCCGGAGGACCGCCGCGACGAGCTCGACCTGGTGTGTCTGGACGGAGAGATCCTCGTGTTTGTCGAGGTGAAGACACGGTTTGTGGGAGCCCGGGTTCGGGGGTATCAAGCGGCATTGAGGCGGCGTAAACGTCTAGCGCTGCGGCGCGTTGCGTTTTCGTACCTTCGTGCGCTGCGGGGGGCGGGACGTCCTCGGGCGGTCCGGTTCGATGTCGTGGAGGTCGAGACCTCGTGGGGGCGGATCGTAGGGGTAAATCACTTTCAAAACGCCAGGATCTTCGGGAGGAGATGTCGGATCGCGTGAGGTGGGCCGGGCGGGATGCGCGAAATAATATCGCGACGCCCCGTTTGCGTGCGGCGCAAATAATCGTATGCGTAGCCTGAAAATGAACCCATCGCCGCAACACCCGTTTCTCCAGGGGCTCAGCAAACATCGTGGCGCCCCGCCGACCATCATCGTGATCTTCGGAGCATCGGGCGACCTCACCGCGCGCAAGCTCATACCGGCGGTGTACAACCTCGCGTACGATAACCTCTTGCCGGCCGATTTTTATCTGGTGGGCTTCGGCAGAAAGGCGATTGCCGATTCCGAGTTTCATGCGCTCGCCTCTGACGCGATCAAGGAGTTCTCGCGGCGCGACCTCGCCACGGAGGTCTGGGGCCGGCTGGAAAACCGTCTGAGTTATGTGGCGGGAGGCTACGACGAGAAGGAGGCGTTCGATAATCTCGCGAGCCACATCTCGTCGATCGAGTCGAAGCTGGGGCGCGACGTCCAGGTGCTCTTCTACATCTCGACCCCCCCTTCCGTCTTCTCGCCCATTCTTCTGAACCTCGGTGCGAGCGGCCTGGCAAAACGCCACATCGACACGCCTCTGCACTCGAAGGTCATCATCGAGAAACCCTTCGGCAAGGACCTCGCCTCCGCCCGCGACCTCAATCGCGTGATCAACCAGGTTTTCGAGGAGAACCAAGTGTATCGCATCGATCACTACCTCGGCAAGGAGACGGTGCAGGATCTGCTCGTCCAAAGGTTTGCCAACGCAATCTTCGAGCCGCTTTGGAACCGCAATTTCATCGAATGCGTTCAGATCACGGTGGCCGAGGAGGTTGGGGTGGGAACCCGCGGCGGCTATTACGAGCAAAGCGGCTGCCTTCGGGACATGATCCAGAATCATACCATGCAGCTGCTCGCGCTGACGGCGATGGAACCTCCCGTCTCGCTCGACCCGAAGTCCGTGCGCGACGAGAAGGTGAAGGTGCTCCAGGCGATCCAGCCCCTGCGACTCGGGCCCGATGGCGACGCCTGCCGCGCCCAATATGCCGCGGGGATGATCGACGGGAAGCCGGTGCCGGGCTACCTCGAGGAGGCGGGCATATCCCCGACGTCCTTTACGGAGACCTACGCGGCGATGCGCCTTTCCATCAACAACTGGCGCTGGCAGGGCGTGCCCTTCTACCTGCGCTCCGGAAAGCGCATGGCCCGGCGCGTCTCCGAAATCGCGATACTCTTCAAGCGTCCGCCGGGTACCCTCTTTGCGGCCGAGGCCGAGCGCTTCCAGATCGCGCCAAACACCCTCTCGTTCCAGATCCAGCCCGACGAGGGGCTGGGCCTCCTGCTCAACGCCAAGGTGCCCGGCCTCGACACGCGCACCCAGCCCGTGAAGATGAATTTCCGCTACGCGACGACCTTTGGCTCCAACACGCCCGAGGCCTACGAACGGCTCGTGCTCGACGCCCTCATCGGCGACGGCACGCTGTTCATCCGCGGCGATGAGACCGAGGCCTCGTGGAAGTTGTGCACCCCCGTGCTCGAGGCTTGGAAGGAGAAGGGCAGGGAGGGCATGGACACCTACGCATCCGGCTCCTGGGGTCCGACGGGCGCCGATGGTTTGCTGACTCGCAACGGCCATGTCTGGCGCCAACCTTGAGGTCCCCCCATGTCTGACGTGTTCGATGCTCTTCCAGGGATAGAAGTCTCCGTCGGCGAGATCTCGGCGGCGCTCGCGCGCATGTGGAAGGACAGCGACGCGCACGGCACCAATGCGCCCTCCGAAGACGACGCCAAGGCCATTCAGGTCAACGTCATCCTTCATCTCGGTTTTGGGACCACGCCTGCCGACGCCGTCGCGAAGTTCAAACTAGCCGTCGAATTTTCGTCCCGATACCCGAGCCGTGTCGTGATCCTCTGCCCCCGCATCGAGGATGGAAGCGAAGGGCTTGAAACGCGCGCGAAAATCTACGGTGAATGTTTTCTCGGGCGCTCCAAGGGCGACACCCGTTGCTGCGAGTTCGTGATGCTCGAATACTCGTTCGTCGCCCGCAACTTCCTGGAAAACCAGGTTTCCGTGTGCCTCTCGGGCGACCTGCCCACTTTCTACTGGGCGCATCATTTCACCGACTGCCGGTTGATGGCCGACTACCATTCGTTCCTGACCCGGTCGCGCAGGTTTATTTACGACAGTGCGGTGGCGCCCGCCGACGTGGTCACCTTCCCCTGGCCGAATCCCGCCAATGTCCGGGATCTTGCCTTTGCGCGCATGCTGCCGGTGCGACAGTCGATCGGCCAGTTCCTCTCGCGTTACGAGCCGGCCCGCCTGACGGGCGGGCT
>JAJXYI010000548.1 GCA_021780625.1 bacterium
CGGCAGGTCTCGAACAGGTTCACCGGCGCGCCGTCTGGATCGTCATCGTTCCAAACCTGGCCATACTGCATGTTGAACTGCACTACGCGGAAGGCGCTCATGGGGTACCGAGAATGACTGGGAGCACGTGCCAGCTCATCGAAAGATGCAAGAGCCTAGCAGGAAGCCGCGATTATGCAACCGCCCGCGCGAGCGACGCTTGCCTTCATGCACAATCCAATCCGCATGCACGGAATCCTACTCGGGCTCAGCCGTTCCCTCGACCACCCAGTCCTTCGCCTCGGGCACCTGGCACACAAACTCCCGAAGCGCCGCCCCGAGGTGCTCCGCATAACGAAAATGGGCTCCCATCCCAGTGCGGAGCTCGGCCTCGTAGATGAACTTGTCGGCCGTGGTGCTGTGCTCGAACGGCGTCTGGCTCCCGAGCACCAGCCCATAAACATACGACGCACTGCCCCTGCGCATCAAGTCTCCGAGAAGCTGCGTCTGGTCCGCCATCAGGCGTCCGTGCGCGCCGCGATCGATCTCGGAGGGCAGGTAGAGACCTGCCTGGATCATCGGCGTGCTTCGGTTGCCGGTGCGGTGGCGGTTGAGGTCTCGAAGCTCGGCCACCGCCATGTTGTTCCATGCAAAGGTCACGCGCATGCGGCGAACCGCCGCACCGCACTGCCCGTACCGGTTGGCCCGATGCTTCAGGGCTTCGGATACCGACTGCGTCTCCGCATACCAGGGCGGCACGCTGCGATCCACATGGACCCAGACCTCATCCGCGAGCTGGGCCGGGGAGAGGCGCTCGAGGCCCATCGCGATGCTCGCGGCCAGCTCCTGGCGCGCCTGCTCCACGTACGAGGGCTCGGCTCCGCTGTGACGCATGAGCCTTGGCGCAAGCTTCACCAGCTCATCGCGGATCAGCGCGGCAGCGGCGCGCGCCTCCGGCTGCGGAAGCGAATCGAGATGCTTCACGGTCTGAGCCCACATTCTCGCGCTCTGGACGAGCCCGACATTCGTCAGCGTGGCCAGGGGTATGAAGTAACGCGCGCGATCCAGCGCATAGTTTTTTCGGATACGCGCAACCACCGCGGGCTTCGCATCCTTCGGCACGCGCACGCGCCCGGGCTCCTCCAGGCCGAGCCGATCGAGCCGCGCATACTCGGCCCCGTAGGCCGCATAGCAGCGCGCCATCACATCGAGCCAGCGCGGCGCGAGTTCCTCCGGCACGCCGATTTCGGAGGGCAACGGGAGGTTCGCCGGATCCATCGTGATGTAGCGCGTGCTGGACTCCTGGCCGTCAGCCATCTGGGAAATCTCGAACAACTTGTATGCGAGCCACATCGACACTCCGTCGAGCGCGATCGCCAGACCGCCCGTCAATCCGCCGATCGACGCATGTCCGTAGTCCACGAACTTCAGAATCCGGTCGATCGAGGCGTCCGGATTTGCCAGGTCGACTTTTGCCAGGATCGCACCAAGCCCCTCGTTGCTCCGCGAATAACGCGCGAGCACCGACGCCAGCAGCTCCGGCGTGACTTTCGGCATGTCCGCCGCCGTGGGGGGAGGCACGATCGCGAGACCGGTGATCTTCATGGGCTGCGGTTATGGCGGGCAGCCGGGATTAATCCAGAATTTCCTGTCCGCTCCGGTGGTTCCCTCACGCTCCGGCCAGTTTTCGATAGGCGCCCGGACTGATCTGGTACAACCGGCGAAACGCCTTGCACAGGTGATTCGCGTCGGCGAAGCCCGTCTCCGCGGCAATCTCCTTGAGCGGCCGGCTGCTTTCGCGAAGGCGGCGCCGCACTTCGGTCAGGCGGATGTCCAGCACGCACGCCGCCGGGGCCAGCCCCGTCGCACGCTGGAAATAGTGACTGTAGTGGCTTCGAGAGAGCCCATGGCGCGCAGCCAGCTCCTCGATGCCAAACGATCGGTGCAGGTTCTCAAGCGTGTAGGCCCTAAGCGACTCGATCATCGATTCCCGCCGGCTCTTCGGATGCGCGGTGTCCAAGGCATGGCGTTCCAGTTCCACCATCCAGCCAAGCAACGCCTCCTCCTCGGCAAATCCATCGTCGAAGAGCTGGCCGCAGGTCTTCTCAAAGAGTTCGAGCGACCGCGCGACCAGCCTCGAATCCAGGGAGACCGGAAGTACCGGGCCGTGGCGTTCACAGACCACCGAGAGGCGTTCCACCACATAGGGGTGGCCGGTGTTGAACCAGAAGAACGTCCATCCGTCGCTCTCCCGAGGGAGGTAGTACACGTGTCGCGAGGGCAAGACGGTCAGAAACGCCTCCCCCTCGCCCACCCGCCAGCGCCTGCTCCCCTTTTCGAATTCGCCCCACCCAGTCAGCGTGCACTGGAAAACGATCTTCGGCTGCGATCGCGTGTCCCCCCGCCGCATGCCATCCCATCGATAGGCCGCCGGGTCCCGCCGCGTCTCACAACCCAACGTCAACATCGTCCCGCTCCGATGCCGAAAGCCGTCGTTGCTGCGGCGACCGAAGGCCCGGGAGAACCGACTCTCGAGAGTTGGAAGATGAAGTGTCACAAATCGACTACTGGTCGAGCATCGCGACCATTGCAGGTCTTTTTGTCGACTCCTATCATTCAGCGTCCTTACGGCACTGCCGGCTCCGCCGACCGCATCCGGTCTGTCGCCCCGAATGGCCGAACAAACAAACCCTCCCATGAAAAATGCCATGATCATGACCCTGTCGCGCCTGATGCTCGGCCTCGGTTGTGCGATGCTGTGCACGGCCGTCGCCTCGGCCGACGACTCCGCCGCCATCCGCACGCCGCCCGCGCCGGCCACCCCGCGGATCAACGGACCCACCGTCTTCGGCGTGCGTCCCGGTTCCCCATTTCTTTACACGATCCCGGTCACCGGAGATCGGCCGATGGCATACGCCGTCGACAACCTGCCCGCCGGCCTCCACGTGGATCCGTCCACCGGCCACATCACCGGCAGCATTGAAAAGGCCGGCACCTACCACGTGGTGCTGCGCGCCTCGAACTCGCTCGGCAAGGCCGAGAAGGACTTCCGTATTGTGTGCGGTGACCAGATCGCACTCACGCCCCCGATGGGCTGGAACAGCTGGAACTGCTGGAGCGGCTCGGTCGATCAGGACAAGGTTCTTCGCTCCGCCCGCGCCATGGTCGCCTCCGGTCTCATCAACCACGGCTGGACCTACATCAACATCGACGACACCTGGCAGGCCCCCCGCGGCGGACCCTTCCACGCGCTCCAAGGCAACGAAAAGTTCCCCAACATGAAACAGCTCTGCGATGAGATCCACGCGATGGGGCTAAAGGCCGGCATCTACTCGACTCCCTGGATCACCAGCTACGCGGGCTTCCCGGGCGACACGAGCGACAACGCTTCCGGCGCATGGACGCGCATCGAGGGCTACGACAAGTACCAGGTCAATCACCGCCTCGGCAAATACTCGTTCGCCTCCAATGACGCGAAGCAGTTCGCCGCATGGGGCTTCGACTACCTGAAGTACGACTGGAACCCCAACGACGTGGCGCACACCCGACTCATGGCCGAGGCGCTCCGAGCCACCGGACGCGACATTATCTTCAGCCTCTCCAATGCCGCTCCGTACGACGAAATCGCCGAGCTGTCCAAATACGCCAATTGCTGGCGCACCACCGGCGATATCTGGGACACCTGGGCCACGCCCGGGGCCTATCAGAATTCAGTCAGTGAGATCGGCTTCAACCAGGACCGCTGGACCCGCTGGGCGCGTCCCGGCCACTGGAACGATCCGGATATGCTCGTCGTCGGCCAGGTCGGCTGGGGGCCCCAGCTCCACACCACCCGCCTGACACCCGCCGAACAGTACACCCACATCACGATGTGGTGCATGCTCTCCGCCCCCCTGCTCATCGGCTGCGACCTCGAGCACATGGACGCGTTCACCCTGAACCTCCTCACCAACGATGAGGTGCTCGCCGTCGACCAGGACGCCCTCGGCAAGCAGGCCAGCCGCGTCTACACGATCGGCGCCGTCGACGTGTACCGCAAGGAACTCGAGGACGGCA
>JAJXYI010000333.1 GCA_021780625.1 bacterium
AGTTGCGACAGCGGGAAGGCGGTGGGCTGCATCAGCTTCACCAGCCAGCCGCGCCCGCGCGGCAGGTGCGGCGCGTCGGCCAGCACGCCGGTCCCTCCCACGCCGATCCCCCGGCTGGTCCCTTGGTTGATCCCTTGGCTCATCCCCTGGCTCACCCCTGGGGGCGGGCGTGGCGCGGCGGGCGCGCGCGGGGCGCGGGGGGTGGTCTCCCCACGGCGGGGCGGGACGGTGGCGCGGGCCAGGAACCGGCCGGCCCAGCGCCGGATCCGGTTGTAGATCAGGATCGTGAGCGGTCCGTTGCGCAGCCGCAGGACCCCCTGGTCGGCGACGATCTCGTACAGCAGCGCGATGATCCGCGAGAAGCGGTCGGCCATGGCGGGGGAGAGGGTGAGCGGCACGGCGGGACGTGTAGGGGATTTGGCCCGAGTGTGTCAAGGATAATGTTCCCAATTCCTCAGTTGACAAAGCGGCGTGCATCGCGGCACAGTCGGGCCGTTGAAAGGGCACGCCACTATGACCGTCGATCTGACCGATCCCATCTTTCATGACCAGGACGCCGCCCGCGCTTGGTTTGAGACCTCGCGCTGGCCCGCTAGCCCGGTCTGCCCGCATTGCGGGTCGGCGAGCGTCCTGCGGATGGAAGGGATGGCTCATCGCGCCGGCTTGTTCCACTGCCGCGATTGCCGCGGGCAGTTCACGGTCATGACCGGCTCGGTGATGGAGCGCAGCCACGTCCCGCTGTCCAAGTGGGCGCTGGCCTTCCACCTGATGGGGGCGAGCAAGAAGGGCGTCTCGGCCCACCAGCTGCATCGCTCCCTCAAGGTGGCCTACAACACGGCCTGGTTCATGGCGCACCGCATCCGCGAGGCCATGGCCGATCCCGCGTCTACCCCGATCGGCGGTGAGGGCAAGATCGTGGAGGCGGACGAAGCCTACCACGGCAAGAAGGAGATTCCGACGCCAAGCCGCCACCGCCGAGGCCGCCCCTACATCAAGAAGGGGAAGGCTGCGGCCAAGCGTCCGATCTTCGCCCTGGTAGAGCGCGGCGGCGAGGCGCGCGCGGTCCATATGCCGATCGTCACCGCCAAGAACATCCGCGCGGTTCTGGTGAAGCACGCGGACCGCAAGAGCCGCCTCCATACCGATGAAAGCAACCTCTACCCTCGCGTCGGCGCCGAGTTCGCCACCCATGAGACCGTGAACCACGGTGCCAAGGAATATGCCCGTGGCGACGTGACGACCAACTCGGTGGAGGGCTTCTTCGGGGTGTTCAAGCGCGGCATGATCGGGGTGTATCAGCACTGCGGCGAGCAGCATTTCCAGCGGTACCTGGACGAGTTCACCTTCCGCTACAACAACCGCAGCCGGCTCGGGATCGAGGACGCGGAGCGCGCGGTGATCGCGGTCAAGGGTGCGGAGGGCAAGCGCCTGACGTGGCGGCGGATTGACGCGCCCTAAGACGCCGCGGCAGGTCGCTCGGGCTTATCGGGCATGGCTGGCGGAGCGCCGATGACGGGCGTCGCGTCGCTTGCTACCTTCGGAACGCCAACCAAACCAAGGGGCGAAGCCATGGCGGCCGAAGACCAACTCCTCATCCTGACGGCCAAAACCGTCATGCTTGAACGGCTTGTGCGGCTTCTTCTGCTGGACCGGATCAGGGACCGCGAGGACCCGATCGGCATTGCCAAGCAGCTTGGTGCTGAGATGGTCAGGGCGACTGAGGCCCAGATGGCCGGCGGCCCTTACTCGGCGGCGGCGATGTTGGCTGTGGAGAACTTGCAGGCGTTTTTCGATGCGCTGATCCACGAAGTATCTGTAGAGCAACGCCCGAGGGGATAGACGCCAACGCCGAAAGGGCCTCGAAGGTGGGCGCGCCTAGGTGCCCCGCTTCTGCCCTGCGCATGGATGTGGGTTCTGGCACCGACTGGACCGGAGCGCTGCGCTTCCTTGCCTTCGTCCTGGGCTGTGGGGGCGTGTTGAGCAGCCGGCCGGCCGCCGCGCGGGCCCGTCGCTCGGTCTCTTCCTTGGTGAACTCATCCGACATTCCCGACTCCTATCACAAGCCGTGAAGGGGTGGGAGCCGGATGACTCCCACCCCCGCTCCCGCTACCTTGGAAGGTGCCAACCAAACCAAGGAGCGAAACCGATGGCTACGCAGCGTCTGGTTCTCCCGCCGGGGGTGAACGATCTTGAGGAGACGATTGCGAGAGTGCGTCTTCAGGCGGTTGACCTTGAGCACGGTCTCGCCAAGCTGCTGCTAACCGTTGGCACTCCTCCCACGGCAAGCACCGCGGCGCGTCCGGCGGCAACCAAGCTGGCAATTTGGGTCGATCGGTCGGCAGTGACTTCATTGTCGGAGGCGCTGAATATGCTGTTAGCCACGACCCCGGAGTGGCGGCTGCCCACAGGTAGCGGCATCCCAACTTGAACGCGGCCCATCGGGCGCCGCCGGCGCTCACGAGAGACCCATCGCATGTCTGAACAACCCTTGGACGACCCCGCGTTTCCCACCCATGGGGACATGCGGGAGCAACTGACGTGCGCCGTCGTCGCGGCCCTCGCGCTTCTTGGCGCCCTCGGTGCTGTGCCGGCGATGGCGGCCCTGACCTGGTGGCAAGTGGATTTCGGGAACCACACATGCGCCCTGACGTCCACGCAACAAGGGGACACGCCCGAGCAGACACGGGAGTGGTGGAGAGGCGCCGGCGCCGACCTGGGAACGACGGTCTACCGGGACAAGTCGGGCACGCCTTTCGCCGTCGTGGTTCGAACCACCATGGGGTCGGACCTTTACTTCAGCCACCGGAGCGCCTGCGAACGATATGTGTTGTCGCTCGGCTTCAACCCGGAAGAACTGCGGTGAAGGTCCTCGTTGCTGAGCTGGCAATTCGGGGCAATCCATGTACGACGACCTTCTAGATGCTCGGGCTGCGGTCGAGTGGGGCAAAGCCCAACTCCCAGCCCTTCGGCAACGCATTATTGCTTGGCAGGACATGAGCGTTGATTCGGTCGTGGTGGACCTCAATCCTCAGGTGGGGAAGAAGGTCGTGGTAGTACAGGCAAAAACCTCGCTGCCGCTCATAATCAACGCAGAGGTCGGAGCGATCATTGGCTCGATCCGCTGTTCGCTCGATCTGCTTTGCGCTGCATTGGCCTTGCGCCGAGGCGACGTCCCGGGTCACGAGACACACTTCCCCGTCTTCCGATCGTTCCAAGACATGATCGATCCGATAGCGGGTCTCGAAGGTAAAAAGTGGCTCGGGATCGCCGAAGCGCGGGTCATCAAATCGTTCGAACCGCACGACGGAGGCAATCGTCTGCTTTGGGCGCTCCATCAGCTCGACATTGTGCGTAAGCATCGCCGCCTCGTCGAGATTGCGACCGTCCCACGTATCGAGCGAAGCAGCCTCGGTGGTGTCAGCCGCCCGGAACAACAACCCGCATCCTCGAAATGGGGACAGCACGTGTCGAAGCGCGATACACATCCCTCCTTGGCGGTAGTGTTCACTGAACTCGGTCTGAATATTTACCGCGAGCCGGTGGTTGAACTTCTGCACCAATTCGCGTGCCTCGCGGCAGCGATCATCGAGTGTTTTGACGCGCCGCTGGACCGATGAGGCCGGTGGGGTTGAGGGGTGCGACACGGGGCCTCTAGGTTGGCTATCCACTCTCGGTCAGCGGGGGAAGGGAACCCAACTACCCAGTTTACGTGGCCCCGCGGCACGGTAGATTAGGGACGATTCGACAAGGCTTTGTAAACTGAGTAATTGGGTATTTTGTCCTTGACACCCTCCCACCGCCCCCGATAGAAGGCAATTCGTCAACGGGCGATCCACGCCCGCTGGCGGTCTCCTCCTCCTCCTCGACCCTCAGGCGCCGCTGCCCCCGCAGCGGCGCCTTTCTCTTGTCCCCCGGGCGCCGCTGCCCCCGCAGCGGCGCCTTTTTCATGCCCGCAGGAACCCCGCCCCATGCCCTTCGCCATTCGCAACCTCTCGGTGCTCGCCTACGCCAACGGCTTCACGCTC
>JAJXYI010000043.1 GCA_021780625.1 bacterium
TTCTTCGTTACCTTCTGTTCCAGTCAATTGCCGAATTTGGGCTGAAGGTTCGTCGCGAAACGGTTTATCTGACGGACCTGGGACCTCAGCCTGCGGCCATGATAACGACTCCATTTGTCCCTCGTCGGTCGTCCGAGGCCCGCGAGTCCAACCGCGGCGTAATCCTGATTGGCCGGTGAGGAAATCCGGTGCCGAAAGTCGTGAATGACAAGCCGCTTAGCCGGGCATTGCGAACGCCTGGGCTTGCGCCTCAGCGATTGGGCCTGCCGGTTGCGAGTTGGCCAATCAATGGCCTGCGCCTTATGGCCTTGTTGCCTTCGTTTCCTTGTTTACTGCGTTTTCAAGGATGATGGTCGATCGCCAGGCGGGAAGCGCAGGGCCGAAAACGGCCCGGCCGCGGGCGTCCGCCCGGGGTGGTCCGGGATTTGGGAGGGGATCCACGCGGAGTGCGGAGCCCAGGCTCCGCCTTGGGAGCGCGGGGCGCTTACTGGCTCGCGCGAAGTGCTTCGTCGACGGACGCGAGGTGTTTTTTCCACGCGGCCCACGCTTGTGGTTTGGTCGAACGGTCGTTGAGACGACGCATCGACTCCTCGCGCTGGGCCGTCAGGGCATCGCGGTAGGCAAACAGGTTGCCTGTGTTCTCAGGCAGCGAGGGAGGCAGTTCCTCGGGCAGGGACTCGGGCGCCGTCGCAGGCTGGGGCGATTGAGTCGCGGAGTTCGCCGCTGCGGCTGCCAATCCTGCGCCGACCGGCGTCGCTGGGACGGGCGAAGGCGCTGAGGCAGCGGTCCGGCGACGGCGGCGCTTCCGGGGCGTGCCCACCGCTTCCTGCACGGCCGCACGAACGGCCCGGCCAAACGCGTCGACGTCGGTGTAGCCGTAGTGTGCCGGGAGTCGCCGAAGCTCGGCGGTCAGCTCAGCTTCGACCTCCGTGGTCAGCTTCGCCGCCTTTTCGCGCGCCTCGCGCAATTCAATCACCAGGGCCTCGATCGTTGGTTTGTGCGACATGGTTCCCCTTCTTGCCAATCACACGGCCAACGCCCGTCGAGCCATTTCGCGATGAAAATTGAAAAAGTCCGGGTTTCCCCTGCGCGCCACCGCCCAGGCCTCGTGGCTGGAATGGATAAGGCGGGCCGGCTCCGGTGGGCCGCCCCGCCGTCTTCGAACGGTTCTCAATTCGTCACGAAATCGAGCACCACCGGCGTCACGATCGCCGCGAAGTCGTCGTAGGCCATCTTGATGACCTCGTGGTGCGTGCCGGCATTGAACGCGATCTCCTTCTGTTCGGTGAGGCTCCCCGCCACGTAGGTTTTCATCCCATACAGGTAGCCGAAGGGCGGCATTGCGCCGGCCTCGCAGTCGGGGAAGTGCGTCACGAACTCCTCCTCGCTCGCGAGCTTGACCGGCGATTTCTCGAGCAATTCCGCGAGATCCGACAGCACCAGCCGTCGCGTCGCCGGCAATACGACCATCGCCAGCTCACCCTCGATCTTCACGATCACCGTCTTCGCAAAATCGCGGCCCGCCACATGCGCCAGCTCGGCAATCTCCTGGGCCGTGAAGGCCGGAGAGTGCCGGATGCTGATGTATTTCACGCCGCGACGATCCAGAAACTCCCTGAGTCGTTCCGCTGCCATGACATCCTCCTTCGTTTTGTGCGTTGAAGCATCCGGTCCAACGAGGAGCGCACCCTGCGCATGCGCCCTTCGGCGAGGCTGTCAGATTATCGCCAGGCGCGGGAAGGGTCACGGCCAAATCGTGCGTCCGCGGAAATAGTCCTCCGCGGCGGGGCGAACGGAGCCAACGCTGCTGCGATGTCCGCGTGGAGCGCCTAGCGCAGGATCTCTGGAGGCAAGGGCGACCCATGGGCTACGTGCCCCACGCGATAGACCTGGGCGCCTGAGGCGCAGCGGATGGATGCCCGGTCGGGCCAGTGCCGGAATCGCACGGCAGTCCAGGTCGTCGGCTCGTAGCCGTAAACGGCTCCCAGGGCACCGTGGCGGCTCAGGTCTTCTTCCGCCGCGATCCGCTCCTCGTCCTCGAGGGCCTTGAGCGAGGTGAAGGGCCGGACCGGCAGGATCTCCCGGCTGGCCCAGGTCGCTGTGTGAAAGGACGGACCTTGGAGCGAGCCGAGGACCTGCCAGGTCCGGACCGACGGCCAGCCGAACGACGTGGTGACGGCCTCGAAGCCCGGTCCGCTGAGAAAGTGACGCATGCCCTGGAGATCGGACCAGACGTAGAACGGTGCGTAGCTGTTTTCCGGGCCTGTGGCTTCGGGGCCGGCCCGTTCCGAGAACAGGAAGGATTTGAAGGCCAGTCCGCCGAAGCCATCCATCAGCGGCCCCTTGTCTGCTATCCGCCGCCGGATGATCCCCATGTCGTAGTCCGCGGGCAGGGTGAATTGGTACTGCATTGCGAGCATGACGTCCTCCCTGGTTCAGCCCGTGGTGTGATTGGGCTCCCACATGCGCCCACCTCCGAACGACCAGTCTACCGGCTCGGAGTTGGTGAGCACGATCATGACGTCCTCGGGACGGAGGCCCGGGTCGGCTGCGAGCAGTTCGACCGTTCTCCGGTAGAGCGCACGTTTCGTCTCCTTCGGACGCTGGCGGCCCGTTGTCATCGCGATGTGGACGAAGTCCGCGCTGCGCGGTCCGCCCATGTAGGTGGGATGCACAACGAGCTCGTTGGGCGCGAGCTGATGAAAGATCTGGAAGCAGTCTTCGGGCGGCACCTCAAAGGTTTCGCTCATCGCGCGCAGCACGCTGCGTGAGATCGCTTCCAAGTGGGCCGGCGGCTTGCCGGCGCGAAGGGATATTCTGACGTAAGGCATGGTGGCGTCCTTGGGTGAGTGGTTCGCCACCGACTCTATCAGTCCGACAAAGGATTGAAAATTTGGAAGTTTGGCACCAATCATTCCAGAATTCGGGATAATTGAGGCTAGCGCGGAGCGCAGGAGCGATCGACGCGGTGCCAGGGGGCTGGCTGGTCAGCGGGCCCGGAACCGCCTCACCTTGTGCCGGTTTCCACAGCCCGACATCGAGCACCACCTTCGGCGGCCTGGCTTGCTCGTATCCACGAAGATGACACCACAGTCCTCGGCATGGCACAGGCGCACCCGGTCCGCCGGGGAGTGGGAGAGGAGGTCCTCGATCGCGGCGGACAGTATCCAGACGGGCAGTTCCAGTGCGGTGGGTTGATCCCAGATCCAGTGGGTCGACCGCAGCCGGACCTGGATGAGGCGGTGGGTGGCCGCGGTGCGAAAGGCTCGGTTCAACGATTCGAGGTCCTCCTCCGAGGGAATCCGGCCCGAGGCCCTGCTCGCGACGACGCGGTAGGCGCATTCACGCAGCGCCAGGGCGGTTTTCCAGGCTGCTCGCGCGGCCCCGCCGCCGGCCCGCGCAGCAAGCCGGGCCGCGTCGGATGCCGGCACGAGTCGGGCCTGCCTCACAAACGCGACCAGGGTCGCGTAGTCCGGAAGGCGCTCGAGCGGCGCGTCGGAGCGCCGCTCGTCGAGCGTGTTCAGGAAGTCGAGTGCCGGGTGCCCGCCCAGCCATTCGAAACTCGGGGCCATGGACTCGAGCATGCGGGTAACGGCGGACGCGACAATATCGAATGTAACCAGTAAAATCGCTTTGACAGGTTACCATGATTTCGATCGAATTTTACCCATGTCGTCTGCGGTTGCCCTTGCCCCCAACCTGCTCGTCCCCGCCTCGCCGAACGATGCCGCGATCGAGAATCTTCGCGCCGCCGGGCCCGCACCCGGCTGCGCGGAGGGGCTCCAGGCCTTCGGCCAGTTCGTCGGGGTTTGGGATCTCGACGTGCGGTTCTACGACCGGTCGGGTGCGCTGGAGTGGGGGACGCCGGCAGTCTGGATGTTTTCCTGGATTCTCGACGGCCGCGGCGTGCAGGACGTGCTCGTGTTTCCAAATCGCCGCAACGCACAGGGCGAGCGCGGCGTCGGGACGACCCTGCGTTATTACGATGCGAGGCTCCGCCGCTGGAAGGCGACCTTCGTCGGC
>JAJXYI010000418.1 GCA_021780625.1 bacterium
TCGCGGCTCAGATTCCGCTTGCGGCGCCCGGCTTCGGACGGGAACCATGGCGGCTTCATGAGCACCGCGCCGGTCTCCTCTTCGTCCCTCGTCGCCATCCTCGCATTCGGCGTCTGCAACAGGCTGGCTGTCCGAAAACTCGGGTCGAAGGCGGGCTTGGCGTTCACCGGCTCGGACCTGGCGATGGCGATCCAGCGCCTCGAGTCCTCGTTCGCCGAGCACACGCCTCCTGCGGAGTATTTCTCGGTTGATGCAGGGGGACGCACCTACCGCGTGTATTTCTGCCAGGTCGAAGGCGCGCCCCGCGACTCGGAAATCGAGGTATGGTCGATCGAACGCCTGGAATCCTCGCCGCCCGCGCTGGCTCCCTCGCTTGCGGCCATGGTGCCTATGCTCGATCCGTACCTGATCGAGATCCCCTACCTGCATCTCGGCGAAAACGATTTCATCTACAAATTTCGTCCCGAGAAGGAACGCAACACCGCCATCTACGAACAGGACCCCGCGGCGGCCGCCCTCTACCAATCGAAGCTCTGCACCGCCATCAAGGCCCTCGCCCGTCAGTTCGAGCGCAGCGCGGGTTCGCCCGTGGAGCTCAACTTCGGCCCCGTGCGTTATGTGATTCCCTCCCATTTCGGCTTCTGCCTCGGGGTGAAGAACGCCATCGAGCGCGCCTACGAGACGCTCGCCGAGAACCCCGGCAAGCGGGTCTACATGCTCTCGGAGCTGATCCACAATCCTTTCGTCAATGCCGACCTGCTCCGCCGCGGCCTCCGCTACCTGCAGACCGACAAGGGCCAGCCCATCACCGTGGACGGGAAACCCGCCTCCAGCGCACCCGAGGAACGGCTGCTCTGGGACGACCTCCAACCCGACGACATCGTGGTGATCCCCGCCTTCGGTGCCACCGACGAGGATAAACGCCGGCTCGTGCGCAAGGGCATCGCCGTCTGCCAGTACGACGCCACCTGCATGCTGGTGGAAAAGGTCTGGAAGGCCGCCCGAGCCTACGGACGCGAAGGCTACTCGGTGCTGATCCACGGAAAACACGAACACGAGGAGACCAAGGCCACCTTCTCCAACACCCGCCGTCACGCCGCCGCGCTCATCGTCCGCAATCTCGACGAGGCGCACGTGCTCGGCGAAATCATACTCGAACCCGATCCCGCCGCCGCACGCGCACGGTTTGCCAGCGCGTTCGCGGGACGCCACACACCGGAGTTCGACATCACCGTGCACCTTGAGCGCATCGCCGTGGTGAACCAGACCACTCTGCTCTCGAACGAAACGATCGAGATCATCGATTATCTTCGCGAGGTGTACCAACAGCGCTACGGCGACGCGAACCGCGTCGGAGGCAGCGCGAAACGCGACACCCTGTGCTACGCGACCCAGGTCAATCAGGACGCCCTGACCCGTGCCCTCGACTCGCGCATCGATGCGGCTTTCGTCATCGGCGGCACGAATTCATCCAACACCTACCAGCTCTTCCGTCTGTGCGAGGAGAAGCTGGGCACGCGGGCCTTCTTCATCCAGTCCGAGGCCGCGATCCGCTCGCGCGAAGAGGTCGACCACTTCATCTTTCCGGCCAAACGCGGCGGCGTCTCCACGGGCGGTTTCATCGAGACACGGCCCCTCTGGCCCGACGACACATCGCCCAAGCGCGTGCTGATCACGGGCGGAGCCTCCTGCCCCGATGGCATCATCCAGCAGGTCATCAACCGCATCAACGCCCTGTTTCCCGCCGACTCGCTCCGCTCCATCGACGCCGTCCTGGGCGACCTGCAGGCGACGAACTGAGGTTTGACCGCGAATTCGGAAAAGAAGAAGGCCGGACTCCGAGGAGTCCGGCCAAATTGGATACGCTGCGGGGCCGAGCTTAGAACTTGTAGTTCATGCCCATGCTTAGGCCGGAGAGCGAACTGAGGTCCACGCGTGTGGCGTAGTTCGTGTCGACGGTCTGGACATGCTGGGTGTAGCTGCCGCTGTCCTGATAGGTGGCGCCGGCAAAGAATCCGGTCTTGTCGGTCATCCAGTACTCCAGATTGGCATCCACATAGAAGCCCATCGTGGCCTTGGCCGTCGTGCCCTGAACCAGCGACTCGATGACGTCGAATTTGTTGTCAGCCGCGTTCGGCGTGAACAGCTGATCGATCGAGTACGTCGAGCCGACGTAGGCGAGCGCACCACCGATGCCGAGGCTGAAGCGGATCTTGTCGGTGATCGGGTAGTAGAAGGTCGGGCCCGCACGGAAGCTGAGATAGGCGCCCTTGACCTCCCAGTGATTCGTCACCGCCGAGTCCGAAACGGACGAGGAATAGGAACGATTGATCGGCTGGGCGCTGATCAAGACCGTGTTGTCCACCAGCTGGGTGAGCGGCGTGGAATTGGTCGGAGGATCGGAGTAGACGACCTGGCCGTTGGGACCGGTGACGGTCTGCGAGGTCGTGGCCGGGCCGACATAGCCCGCAGCGGGAGCCGCCATGCCGTAAAGGGAATAGAGATCGGTCGTCGTGTTGATCGTCGCGGCCACCTGCGTGGATTCCGCCGCGCGGATGTCGTTCATGCTGACGCCGGCCGAGATGCTCCAGGTGATCTTCTTGTAGAGCTTGCCCATGTCGCGCGAAACCGCGACCTCCACACCGGTGGAATTTCCCATGTCCTTGGTCCGACCACTCGAATCCAGGGTGTCCGCCGTGTAGGTGTGCAAGGCAATATAGCTCGGAATCGTCGCCTGCGACGCGTAGTCGTAGGACCACGTGTTCGACTTGCCATCGGCGCTGTTGACCGGGACGCCCGCCGAATCGGTGCGGCCGTCAACCTTGACGTAACCGTCCTGATAGCCGCGGCTGGTGTAGCCGGTCGGGGGGCCGACCCAGACATTGGGAGACGCGATATGACCGGTGCCCGAGAACGAGGCGCTGGTGCCCGAGAGCGCGCGCATCGACGTCGAGAGCGTGTACTTCGGGACGTAGATCAGCTCGTCCGTATCAAACCAAAGATTCTCAACTGGTTCCGGGGGTGGACGATCGTTGTCATCGCTCGCCTGGGCCAGTGCCTTGGCACTAAAGCCAGTCACGACCACGAGGAGCAACAGAAGGTGTTTCCGCATAAGGTTTGGGGACGACATCTCTTGGAGAGGGAAAGTTTCCTCCGACCATGCGATAATTTAATCCGCGCATGCAAGCGCAGATATCGGAGAGCGCACGACCGCGGAAAATGAAGAAGGCCGCCCGCGGGCGGCCTCGTGTCATGGACGAGTGGATGCGGACGTTACGCTCAACGCTTCGACTCGCGCTGGGCCCGGAAGACGACGCGGAACATCTGCAGCGCCAGCCAGAAGACGCCGGTCATGCACGCGGTCGTGATGGCCGCCCAGAGGTTGATCATCTCAGGGTCGGTGGACGGCACGTGGGACCGGTTGATCGAGAAGAGCAGCGCAAAGAAACCGGCGCAGAGCACGAAGTCGACGGCAAGGCGGAGGCCGAGGGAGCTTTTGGTCTGTTTCGAGTCGGACATGGCGCGATAGTGGAACCAATTCCCGTCGTTTGTCCACCGCGGGCTTCGCTTTTTTGGCCCAACGGCTTCACCCGATCGCTCGCGCCCCCGGTTTATTGACGCGGAACGAATTCGCGGACGATCTCGCTTGTCGACTCCCTGGAAACCGCTTCGCCTAACGAGGTCATGACCCTTCCCAAGTCCGTTCTTGTCGTCGGCTCCGGAGGTCGCGAGCACGCGTTGATCAAGGCGATTACCGCCTCGCCCGCGCGTCCGCGCCTGCTGTGTGCACCTGGCAACGCAGGCATTGCCGCGGATGCCACCTGCATCCCAGTGGCCGCAGACGACATAGACGGCCTGGTGGCCCTCGCGCAGCGTGAAAAGGTCGAGTTTGTGATCGTCGGCCCCGAAGTCCCCCTCTCCCTGGGTCTCGTCGACCGGCTCGCCGCGGTCGGTATCCCGACCTACGGCCCGAAGAGCGACGGGGCGCGCCTCGAGGCCTCCGAGATCTTCACCAAGC
>JAJXYI010000029.1 GCA_021780625.1 bacterium
TGTTCGGCTTCGCTCAGCATCAATTCAGCCTTTGGACGACCTCGTGCCACGGGGGTATCTCCGCCACCAAAGATACCCCGAACAATAGCATTATATACGCTACGAATTAATGGGACATGATACTAGGTGCTCGAGACGCCAAACTCGTCACGGCCATGCCGGCCGCACGGCCCGCGCGCCGCCTGGCGCGGGGGCCGGTCCTCGCCCTCCGCCGTGGGTGGGCGGCCCGTCAGGGCCGCTGACCCGCGGCGCACCGGCGGGTGATCCTCGCCGAAAGGCCACGAGCCGGAACGAAGCTGACGCGCCTCACTCCAACCCCGGCCCGCAAACCCGAGTCTTCGAGGGTTTGCATAAGTGCGCCCTTGTCCCCACGGCACGGACACCTAGGCTACGCCCCTCAGGACGAGTAGGCTAGACACTCGCGACTCTCGAGGCCCCAAACACCAACAGGCGCCGGGACATCACGATCCGGACAGGACAGGACCCGCCAGCGGGCGCCAGAGCGCCCCAGGCGGTCAGATGGAGGCACCGACGATGCCGAAGCTGGACGACCGCATCACCGCCCTGGAGACACGCCTCAAACAATTGAAGGCCCAACAGCAGCGCATCGAGGCCCGCCGCCGCTCCCTCGAGTCCCGGCGCATCCGCAAGACCGACACCCGCCGCAAAGTCCTGATCGGGGCGATCGTGCTCGCGAGGATCGAGCAGGGCCGATTCCCGGAGGCGGAGCTCCGAGCCTGGCTCGACGAGGCCCTCATCCGCGAGGACGACCGAGCGCTATTCAATCTGCCGACCCAAACCACCGCCTCAAGACCCAGAGGAACTCCATGACTCCGGAGCAACAGACCTTCATTGAAACCGAGCTGTTCCAGCTCACGCTTGGGGCGGTGACCCAGCGCGGCGGAGTCTACGAACCGAATCTCTCCGAAGGTCAGCGACAGCCGGTGCATGACACGCTTCGCGAGCTGCTGCGCGACCTGGCGCGGGACTACACGACTGGGTCGGTCTGCGACGATTGGCACATGGCGAATATCGAGCGCATTGCCCGGTCGGTGTCGGAGCGCCACGCGGCCGTTCTCCGCGGTGGCCAATTCCGAATCGGCAGCGCGCAGAAGGCACTGAACCTCCACCTCAAGTACCGCTGGTGCCTGGGGGAGATCCCCATGCCGCCGCACTGCCCATTTGACGCCTACGTTCTGCGGGCCATCCCCGGCTGGCAGACACGCAGCTGGACGGCCATCGATTCCATACAGCACTACGCGGACCTGGTCGCCGCGGCGCAAACCGTTGCGGGCGAGCGGCCGCTCGCCGAGTGGGAACTGGCCTTGTACACCGAGGTCGCGACTGCCTAGGGTTCATCAGACCGGCGCCGCCGCCGGGGTTGGGAAGTCGAGACCCCTCCTGGAGGGGGCGCCGCGCGCCCCACTGGACCTGCCGCGGCGACGGATGGATGATCAGCCACGGCTCAATCTGCCGGCCGGCGGCGCCAGAATGTCGACTCAAGGGGGGCGGGATGGCCGAACACGACGCGCTTAACCTTGGGCTCTTCCGATTGCACCAGGTATTCTGTGTCCTGATCTTCTCACTCTGCGCCCTAGCCGTGATCGTCGCCCTGAGGGCGGTGTTCCAGGGTCGCGTGAACTGGGGGCTCCTGGCACTCGCCGGGCTCATGCTGCCGGTCGCGATCGCCCACGGGTACGCGGCCCGAGGGGCCCGCCTCGGGAGGACCTACGGCCGAAGAATCACGCGCATCATCGCGGTGTTCTGGCTCATTGGCTTCCCTGTGGGAACCGCCCTGGCGATCTTCGTGTTCTCCCGAACCCGCCGCCGCGCCTGGACCCCGGCGACGGATATCGCGTGACGCCACGGAGGGCCGGCGCGCATGAGGACACTCCCAAAGAGCCCATTCCTATCCGCCCCAACGGCAATTTGCCGCGATCCCCCTGACGCCGACCGCCGCGTGCCAGCCTGCTCACCCCCCTTGTAGCAACCCGGGCCGACCCGAACCCGAGTGGAATACGCCATGAGCACACCCACCGATCTTGTCGATCTTCAGCGGTACATCACATTACAGAAAGACATTGCGAACGAGCTCGATGCCCGTGTGAGGCGTCATCAGGCGCGTATCGCGACACTCGATGAGGCTTTCGCCGAAGGCCCCAGACCCTTGAATCTGCTCGCCGACGGCGACAGCTGGTTCGACTATCCCTTGGGCGGCTTCTTGCCGGGAGAGCACACCGATGTCCTCGCACAGCTCGGCGGCATGGGCTCCCCACCGCCCATGATCCTGTCCCTTGCCCATTGGGGCGATGCCGCCACGAAGGAGCTCGGTCTGTCACGCCGGCAGCGCATGGTCCAAAACCTCCTGAATCCCTCCAACGGCAGATTTGACGCCATTCTGATGTCCGGCGGGGGCGATGACATCGTCGGTGACCCCATGCCGATCTGGCTGAATCACGCCTCCGACGTGGGCGCTGCTCCGGCGCAAGCCATCGCCAACGACCGTTTCAACGCCATCCTGGATACCGTGCGGGCCAGCTACGAGTCGCTCGCCATTCTGCGGACCCGTCATGCGCCGGGTGTCCCCATTTTCATCCACGACTATGACTTCGCCATCCCCACCGGCGTCGGGGTCTGCATGCAGGGTCCGTGGCTGAAACCAACGCTCGATTACTATGGGTGGACCGACCAGACGGTTGGCGCCGGAATTGTGCGCGACATGCTCGGCCGCTTCGCGACGGTCCTTCGCCATTTCGCCGATACCACCCCGGATGTCGTCCTGGTGCGGACGCAGGGGACTCTCGAGCCCTCACAGTGGGCCAACGAGCTGCACCCGACGCCCGAGGGATTCAAATTGATCGCCGCGAAATTCCAGGTCGCTCTCGGCAAGATATTCCGCGGGCGACTCTGAGTGAGTCCTCGGGACTGCGGCACTTCCGTGAACACGTATCGGTTTCGCTGCGCGGAAATCGGCGCTTGGCTGTCCGGCGCCGATTCGCTGACGTGCGGGCGTAGCGTGGTGAGACGAGGCTCATCTCGCAGGACCGTGCGATGGCGGATTGACCGCGGCGGGCGCCGTGTATGACTGGATGAAGGCAAATCCGGGCTGATATTGTGCGTAGGACCCGGCCATGCTGTATGTCTGCACATCGGCCTCGAGGACGTTGCGGCGCAGCCAGGTCAGAGTGACCTTTGGGGGAGTGTTGCCCTCCGGACTGTCGTACATCAATTTGTTCCAGATCCACCCGTCCGGGCCGGGCTTTTCGACATGAAGCTTCGCGATGCTCGCGGCGAAGCCGAAGCCGTAATCGCACCCCTCGGTCGTCAGCGTGGCTCGCAGATCACCCTCCGGGGAGACCT
This sequence comes from bacterium, assembly GCA_021780625.1. Next base: position 3,361 of record JAJXYI010000029.1, read on the forward strand.
TGACGGCCTTGACGTGCGAGCAACTCACCTCGTCGATGTGGTGAAACCATGCGCGCTTGAGAGGCTTGACGCTTGCGATGCCCAGAATGAATCCGAGCGCCAGTCCGCCCACCCCGAACCAGACTTTGCTCGTCCTCATGGCCCCTTTGGAGGCGCCGCGACGCCGGTGCTCGCTCCCTTGCCGGAGACTCGAGGGATGCTCACCGCCACATCGGACAGGCGAGCCAGGGGGCCATGCTTTCGGATCAGGCTCGCAAGGTCGGCGTAGGAAACCAGTACGTCGGGTGTGCCGCCCGCGTAGGGCGCGATGTCGTACAGCTGCCAGACGAAGTCCAGGCCTTTTGGCTCGATCTCCACGGTGTCGGGAATGAACGGATCGTCGGTGTTAAAGCCGCCTTGGGTCAGCGGCTCCCCGCTCGGGATCTTCCAGTCCCTGCGGATCGCTTTGACGATCAAGCGCTGCAGCGCGTCGGCGTACGGGGTTTTCAGCAAATCGTCGAGATCGAGGGCCCGCCCGGTGTGGAGGTCGAGGTTCAGGTACGCGATGGTCCAGCTCCCATGCGCGCCTCCTGTGTAGGCGGAGCTGTTCATGCCGATCACCAGCAGGCCCGCGGCATCCATGGCCACCCCGGCGC
>JAJXYI010000447.1 GCA_021780625.1 bacterium
ACGCCACCTCCCACGCCAGCTCTCGGGCGGCGAACAGCAGCGCGTCGGCATCGCGCGCGCGATCGTGACGGATCCCACGCTGCTGCTGTGCGACGAGCCGACGGGCGACCTGGACCGCAAGTCGGGAGACGAGATTCTCGGCCTGCTCCAGGCGCTCAATCGCGAGCAGGGCAAGACGATCATCATGGTCACGCACGATCCGCACGCGGCGCACCGCGCATCGCGGACGGTGTATCTCGACAAGGGCCAGCTGGTCTCGGAGATGCCGTCATGAAATTCCTGCGGCTGGTCTGGGCGAATCTCTGGCGCAAGCCCCTGCGCACCACGCTCACGGGCCTGTCGGTGTTTGTCGCCTTCCTGCTGTTCGGCCTGCTGTGCGTGGTCCGGCAGTCGCTCACGGCGGGCGTGAGCATGGCCGGCGCGGACAGGCTGGTGACACGGCACAAGGTATCCATCATCCAGATGCTGCCCGTGAGCTACGAGGCGCGCATAGCGCGGATCCCGGGTGTCGCGGCGGTGGTGCACCAGTCCTGGTTCGGGGGCATCTACAAGGATCCGAAGAACTTCTTCCCGAACATGCCGGTGGAGCCGGAGAAGTACCTCGAGATGTATCCGGAGTTCGTGCTCCCCAAGGCGCAGGAGCGGGCTTGGATCGCGGACCGCACCGGCGCCATCATCGGCAGGTCCCTCGCGACGCGTTTCGGCTGGAAGGTGGGCGACACGGTGCCGCTCATGAGCCCCATCTGGCGGCGGGCCGACGGAAGCGGAGCCTGGGAGTTTCACATCGACGGGATCTACGACGGCGCGAAGAAGTCGACCGACACCTCGCAGTTCTTTTTTCACTACACGTATTTCGACGAGGGGCGCTCGTTCTGGAAGGGCATGGTGGGCTGGTACACGGTCCGGGTGACGGATCCCGCGAAGGCGGCCGAGGTGGCGCGCGCGATTGACGCCGAGTTCGCCAATTCGCCGTACGAGACGAAGACCGAGCCCGAGGGCGCGTTTGCGCAGGCCTTCGCTCAGCAGGTGGGGGACATTGGCGCGATCATGATGAGCATCCAGGCTGCCGTGTTCCTCACGATCCTCTTCGTCGCCGCCAACACGGTGGCGCAGAGCGTGCGCGAGCGCACCGAGGAGATCGGCGTGCTCAAGGCGCTGGGCTTCCCGAGCGGCATGGTGTTCGGGCTGGTGCTCGCCGAGTCGCTGGCGCTCGCGCTGGTCGCGGGGGTGTCCGGTCTCGGCCTGGTCTGGCTGTTCACCTTGGGAGGCAGCCCGATCCCGGCGTTGTTGCCCGTGTTCTATCTTCCCACCCCGGATATTGCCGCGGGCTTCGGGCTCGTGGTCCTGCTCGGCGTGCTCGCCGCGGCCGGGCCCGCCTGGGGAGCCATGCGACTGGGTGTCGCCGACGCACTGCGGCGGATGTCGTGAACCCCTGACCCTCCTTCCCCATGACCGGACTCATCAACTGGATCGTGCAGGTCGCGGAGCTCGCCTCGTTCAACCTGAGGACGATTCCCGAACGCAGGGGCTCCGCGGTTTCGTCGATGGTCGGCATCGCCGGCGTCGTGATCGTCCTGGTCGGCGTGTTGTCGATCGCCGCGGGTTTCCGCCAGGCGATGGTGTCCACGGGGTCGCCTTCGACCGCCGTGGTGCTTCGCTCAGGGTCGGACTCCGAGATGACCAGCGGACTGGGCCGGGACGAGGTGCGACTGATCGAGGACGCGCCCGGCATCGCGCGCGACGCCTCGGGCCCGCTCGCCTCGGCGGAGCTGTTCGTGATCATCAATCTTCCCAAACGCTCGACGGGCACCGATGCGAACGTCTCGCTGCGCGGGATCAGCCCCGCGGCCTATGCGGTGCGCGGCAACATCCGGATGATCGCCGGCCGCCGCTTCACGCCTGGGCGCAACGAGGTGATCGTGGGTGCGGCCGCGGCCGGCCAGTTCGCCGGCCTGGACCTGGGACGAACCATTCGGATCGGCCAGAACGACTGGCACGTGGTGGGCATTTTCAGCTCGGGCGGCGACGTGTCGGAGTCCGAGATATGGACCGACGCCGCGGTGCTCCAGCCGGCGTATCATCGCGGCGACACGTACCAGTCGGTTTACGTGCGGCTGGCGTCACCGGAATCGTTCAAGGAGTTCAAGGATGCCCTGACCACGAACCCGCAGCTCAGCGTGACGCCGGTGCGGCTCTCGGATTTCTACGCGGAGCATTCGACGGTCGTCACGGAGTTCATCCAGACCATCGGCGTGGCGATTGCCTCGTTGATGGCGCTGGGTGCGCTGTTCGGCGCCCTGAACACGATGTACAGCGCGGTGGCGGCGAGGACGCGCGAGATCGCGACGCTGCGCGCGCTGGGATTCGGAAGCAGCCCGGTGATCGCCTCGGTGCTGGCCGAGTCCGTCGTGCTCGCGCTCGCGGGCGGCGTGGCCGGCGGGCTGGTGGCGTACCTGGCCTTCAACGGGCACCATGCGTCGACGATCAACTGGCAGACCTTCAGCCAGGTGGCGTTCTCCTTTGCAGTCACTCCCGGCCTGCTGGCGCGGGCGGTGCTGTTCGCAGTGGTGATCGGGTTTGTCGGCGGACTCTTCCCGGCGGTGCGGGCGGCGCGGATGCCGGTGGCGGCCGCGCTCCGCGAGACCTGAGCGCCGTCACATCCGCTGCCTGAGCGCGAGTGCGTCGAGGGCCGTCCGTCCGTCCGAGGCCAGGGCGGCTTCGCGGCGCTTCGCGTTGCGGTCGAGCCATTGGGCGCACACGAAAAGTGAGGCGATGGCGGCCAGCCCCACGATCGCGCGGGCGGCCTGGCCGAGCTCGGCGCCCTCGATCCAGGTCGTGGCGACCATGACCACCGGGATGTGGAAGCAGAACACAAAGAGCGAATTCCGTCCCACCGACGCGAGCGGCTTGAGCAGCGCCTGAGGTGGGCGGGGGTTGAAGGCAAGCAGCAGGACCACGATCGCCCCAAGGTCGAGCAGGCGCAGGGGCCCGAGCGTCCACTTGTTCATGTACATGTAGACGTTCGTCGAGAAGAACGCGCGGGGCCACAGGCCGTAGCGTACCAGCAGGGCCGATACGGCGATTGCGGCGGCGGCGGCCACGAGCAGGCGATGAGTGCGCCAGGAAATCCTGAGCTCTCCCCGGCCAACCGTGTCGCCCAGCGCCATGCCTCCCACCCAGAGAAGCTGCCACGCGAGCAGTTCGAAGGAGCCGAGCCGAAGTCCGGCCAGCGGATGGTGATTCACCAGGGTGTTCAGGCCGTACCCTTCCTGGGGCGCAAGCCAGATGACCACGGAGATCGCGATGACCTGCAGCCAACCCAGCTTGCGGGCCCCCCACACGATCACGGGCGTGGCGGCGAGCAGGACGACGTAGAGCGGCAGGATGTCGAAGAGCGGGGGCTGGTTCAGCAGCAGGGGCGTCAGGGCGAGCGAGGCGCCGGGCGCCAGAAGAAAGTCGTGGAAGTGGTTGGCCAGCGAGGGCACCCATTCGGCGAGGGTCCACGCGACCATCGCGATCGGCAGCAGCAACGCCAGGTGGGCGCCGTACACGCGGCCCGTCCGCTGATAGGCCTTTCTCGTGAGGCCGTTCCAGCCGTCCCGGTCGTAGGTCCGCCCGTAGATCATGCCGGCCAGGCAGGCGGCGAGAAAGACGAAGCCCTCAGCGCTGCTGAAGAAGCCAAGGGGCTCCTGGACGACGCGCGACACGGGCGTCGGAAGGTGCACGCCCATCATGACGATGAGCAGCAGCCCACGGAGGGCGTCAAAGCGGATGTCGCGCCGCTTTGCGGGGACGGGGACGGCAGCGTTCACGGACGACGATCACCGCCCGGGCACCGAAGTTCGGTGTCGCGCGTGGCGTAATAGGAAAGACGTGTGGAAGGATGAATCACGGCCGGGAGGGACAGTCCCCGTCAAAACAAGTGCCTCCATGCAAGAGCCATGCCGGCCCGGGGCGTCAAGCCGCCAGCGTCCGCTGCGTAGTTCCAGC
>JAJXYI010000005.1 GCA_021780625.1 bacterium
TGTTCAGGCGGTAGTCGCGCTCCGAGTTTGGATCATTGACCCAGCCCGCGGAGGGGCGCGCGGCCGGCCCCGACGTGGATGCGTGGCAGGCGCGGCAGTCCATCTCGTCGGAGACCGGAAGCACGATGTCGGTGGTGGCGAGCACCGTGTTCGAGGCGTCGCGGGCGACGAGGCGCATCATCGGGTACGTGTTCTTGGCCGTCGAGTCGTCGTAGGGTGTGATGGGGATGCCCTCGGCACGAAACCAGTTGACGGGGGTATTCACACCGGACGCGGGCGAATTCGAGGCCTCGAACAGCATCGACTGCGGCGTATTAGAGGCGCCGGGCATCTTCCAGCCGAGTAGACCGGTATCCGTCGGCACGCTACCGTAGAGGGACGACGTAAAGGTGAAGAAATTGGTCTTGCCTGCAGAGGTCGTGTTGATCGATCCAGACGGATCCGCGATGGCCTGGTAGGTGATCGTGTAGCCAGACCCGGACTTCACGAGTTTCCCGCCGACGATCAGCTGGGCCTCGATGACGTTATACGGCGGAAGGATGGAGAAGACGGAGTAGTCGCTGTCCATGCAGTGCATCCCAAGGTTGTTCCACCCCAGAAGGGCGGCGTTGGAGGACTGACCTTGGACCGGCTTGGATAGGGCCGCTAGACAGAGCAGTGCGGTGGTGGCGTGTGCGAGGAATGAACGTTTCATGGCGTTTTCGGGATTCAGGGATGCCGTCTCTCCGGGCCGGAATATCCGTGATAGGGCGGTCCCTGCACTGTGTTCTATTTGCGATATCGACTTTGTTGTTCAGTGCCGAGGCGTCTAGCTTTAGTATCTGTCTATACCAATATGACCAATTATTCATAAATAATATAAAGAACTTAATATAAGGGTCTAATGACATGGTGCGCATCCTTTGCACATGATGCATTGGCTAATAACCTCCGTAGCCTCGGAGTCGGTGGATTTTGCGATGTATTGCCTAATTTGCATTAGCCTGAACAACGCGTGGCTTCCCGTTTGCCACGATCGACGGCGTGGGTTCGATTGACCACACGCAGTCCTTCTCCCCTCTTCTGCCACTCGCATGCGCTCCCGAAAACCCAGCCCCGATCAGCGCACCCGCATGTGCACGGGCAAACGCCGGTATCCGAACGAGGGCACCGCGCTTCAGGCGGCTCAGGTCGCGGGGGTGGAGCGCTGGCGCAAGGCCTACCTCTGCGCCGCCTGCGGCAAGTGGCACCTCACGTCGAAGTGAGGGACTGAGCCGCTCGCTGGATCAGCCTCACCTGCCGTCGGGAGCCAGGAACTCCGTCACGAGTCCGATCGACTGGGGGCGTCCGTCCTCGAGCACGTAATGCCCCGCGTCGAGCCGGAGGGCGTTGGCAGCGGGAAATCGGCGGCGGAATTCGGCCAGGAACGAGTCGTTGAAGCAGAAGTCGCGGCCGCCCCATACGAGGAAGACGGGCTTCTCGGATAGCCCGGCGAGTCCGTTTTCGACTCCGACCAGCGTCGCGTAGCTCGGGTGGCGCGGCGACATGGGGATGTCCTTCACGAAGCCGTCCACCGCGACGCGGTCGTGCCAGTCACCATGCGGCCAGAGATAGGCTCGTCGCTCGACGTCGTTGAGTTTCCGGCGGCCCATCGCCATCCACGTGGCGGGCCCCGCGAAGCCGTTCAGCCCCCGCACGAGCAGGGTGCCCAGCACGGGCGCCCGGCACAGCGAGATTCGAAACGGGATGCGGCTCGACCGGAAGGCTCCCGTATTCAGGATGCAAATGCGTCCCACCCTGTCGGGATTGCGTCCCGCCCAGCCCAGCCCGATCGCGCCGCCCCAGTCGTGCACCAGCAGGTGCACCCGCGTGAGGCCCAGTGCATCCACCAGTTCGGAGAGGTCCGCGATGCGGCGGTCCAACGTGTACGGATAGTCCTGGGGTTTGTCGGAGCGTCCCATGCCCACATGGTCGGGCGCGATGCAGCGGATTTGTGGGGACAGTTCCCGAATCACGTTGCGGTAGTAAAACGACCAGGTGGGATTCCCGTGCACCATCAGCACGGCCTCCGACGAACGGGGCCCCTCGTCCACGTAGGCCATCCGCGCGCCGGCGGAGGTCCAGTGGACGTTCAGCCCGAACGGGTGTTCTCCGGCGAGCCACTCGGGAATCGGTGTATCCGGAGTTACCATTCGACGGCGAGCATCATGCAGTTAATCCCGCTCCCGATGCCCAGCAGGCCGACCCGATCGCCCTCGCGGACCGCGCCCGCCTCGACGGCCAGCGCAAGCGTGGCGGGGAGCGAGACGGAGCCGACGTTGCCAAAGCGGTCGAAGCTCGAAAAATCGCGGGCCAGGTCCAGGCCGAGCATCTCGTACAGTTTCCGGCGATGCGCGGAGCCCACCTGATGGGTGACGAAGCGCTGGAAGTCGTCAGCCTTGAGTCCCGTAGCCGCCGTGAAGTCGGCCCAGGTCTCGCGAGCCACACCCACACCAGCCTCGAGCAGCTGTTCGGAATCGGTCTGCATCTGCAGCGCCTCGGCTCCATGGGAATCGCCCTGGCAGAGGTCGTTGAACCGCGTCGCCGCGCGAGCCACGCCCCCGATCAGGCGGTGCACCCTCCCCCGGACGAGCGACCGGTGGCAGAGCACGGCGGCCACGGAGCCGGAGCCGATCGTGAGGTTGGCGAAGAAGGGTTTGATGCCGTTGCGGTCCAGCGGCGTCTCAAGCAGGGTCCGGATCGTCTGCTCGACGAGCGGGCGTCCGTTTTCCCCGGATACGACGAGCGCGGCCTCCACCTGGCCCGACTCGATCATTCCCGCGGCGAGAGTCATTGCGTTCAGGAATCCCAGGCACGCGTTCGACACGTCGAGCACCTGGCAGGTCTCGGGAAGACCGACCGTGCGGTGGGAAAACGACGCCGTGGAGGGTTCCAGCATGTCGCGGCAGACTGCCGAGTGGACGAAGAGTCCGAACCGCTCGCGGGGCACGGAGGAGCGAGCGAGCGCGGCGAGACCGGCCGCGGCGCCAGCCTCGGAGGCGCGGGTGCCCGTCGGGTAGACGCGCCGCTCGCGGATGCCCGTCATCAGCTCGAGGCGGCCCGCGGGCAGCCTCAAACGCTCGTAGAGAGGCGTGAGCTTTTCCTCGATCAGGGCGGAGCTCCAGACCTCGTCGGGAAATGCCGTGGCGAGGGCCTCGATGCAGACGTTTTCGAAGCGCATGCGAAAATCCGGTTCAGGCCCTGGGCGCCTCGGGCCTCATCGCGAGGCGGATGAGCTCCTGGTCGAAGTAATTGCTTCCCAGGCCGGCGTCGACCACGAGCGTGGTGCCGTTGATGCCGCTGCTTCGCGGGCTCAGCAGGAACAGGGCGGCGTCGGCCACCTCGCGTGTCTCAAGCGCGCGCTTTCGAAACGTCATCTTCTCGGCGTAGAGGTAGCTCTCGAGATATCCGGGGATGCCCGCGGACGCGCTCGTCTTCAGCGGGCCGGCGCCGACCACGTTGAAACGCACCGCGGAATCCGCACCGAAATCCTTCGCGAGAAACCGCGAGCAGGACTCCAGCGCGGCCTTGATCGGCCCCATGTAGCCGTAGTTGTCGGGTGTCACCAGCAGCGACGAGATTCCGATCGAGACCACGGCGGCATCGCGCGCAAGCAGCGGTTTGAAGGCGCGGGCGATCTCCACCAGCGAAAAGGCGGAGATGGCGGTCGCCTGGAGAAAATCCCCCCGGGGCGTCTCGTTGAAGCGCTTGAATCCCTGGCTGTAGTTGGCGAAGGCGATCGAATGGACAAGCCCCTGCAGCGGACCGAGTCCCGCGGCGGAGATCTCGGACGCGAGCCGGGCGCAGGCCTCGGGTTGCTCCACGTCGCAGACGAAACACGGGCGGTCCTTCACGAGCGCCGCGACCGACGCCTTCCGTGTGTCGGAACGCACGCTGAAGATCACCCGCGCGCCCTCGGCCTCGAGGGCCTGCGCGACCGCCCAGGCGACGCTCTTTCGATTGGCCA